>JAFNXT010000036.1 GCA_017378975.1 Oscillospiraceae bacterium | reverse complement strand
GAATGTTGTTCAGCTTGGTATCGTTGTGGGTGACCCGCAGGGGCAGTTTGCCGTCCCGCAGCGCCTGCAGGGCAACAGAGCAGTCAGCCTTCCGGTGGTCCATGTACCGTCCTCAGATCACCAAGGTGGTGGTCGGTTCCGGCGTGCAGAGCATCGGCGCTTACGCCTTCTTCCAGTGCACCGAGCTGGCAGAGGTGGAGTTCGCCGCTGACGGCATCCTGAAGACCATCGGCGAGGGCAGCTTCGGCTACACCGGTCTGAAGACCGTGACCCTGCCTGCTTCCCTGAAGACCATCGGCAAGTGCGCCTTCTACTTCTCCGAGCTGGAGACTGTGACCTTCGCTGAGGGCAGCCAGCTGACTGCGATCGAGGCTTATGCCTTCCGTGACTGCACCAGCCTGAAGAGCGTGTACGTCCCCGAGACCGTCAAGAGCATCGGTGCCATCATCTTCCATAAGTGTGGCGATCAGGTGGTCATGAACGTGGCCGAGGGCTCCTACGCCCACAAGTATGCCACCAGCAACGGCTACGCCGTCGAGGTGCGCTGAAACACACCGTTGACTGCCGTTTCCCGGTAGTCTGACCAGTAGGCTGCATGGCACGAAAGTGCCATGCAGCTGAAAGCTGGACCCTTCTGGTATCAGGAGGGCCGAGCTTTCAGCTGCAAAAAGCCGCCCCACAGGGGCAGGAATGGAGAGAGGAAATGGATATCCAAACGCTGGTGGTGACCACCGGACAGACCGACCTGAGCCTTTTGGATAAGATGAACATCCAGACGGATGCGATCGTAGGCAACCAATGTGACCGGGATGAGATCCTACGTACCAGCCATGGGCGCAAGAAGCTCCTTTGGCTGTCCATGCAGGAGCGGGGCGTGGGACTGAACCGGAACATGGTGTTCATGCGTGCCACCGCGGATATCTGCGTCTTCGCTGACGATGATATGGTCTTCTACGACGGTTACCCTGAGGTGGTCCGAGAGCTGTTCGAAAAATACCCGGAGGCGGATATGATCGTGTTCGATCTGGACGAGGACCGTCCCCGGCGGAAGAAGCTCACCAAGGTGAAGAGGGTGGGCCGGTCCAATTATGGCCGCTATGGGGCCGCCCGGCTGGCTTTGCGCCGGGAGCCGGTGCAGATGGCAGGGATCAGCTTCCATCTGCTCTTCGGCGGCGGCGCCAAATACGGCAGCGGAGAGGACAGCATCTTCCTCCATGACTGCCTGAAAAAGGGACTGAAGGTGCTGGCGGTGCCGGTGGCGATCGCGAAGCTCCACGATGACCGGCCGTCCACCTGGTTCCAAGGCTACAATGAAAAATACTATTTCGATAAGGGCGTGCTCTACGCCCAGATCTATGGCTGGAGGGCTCCCATGATCGCCCTGTACAACTGCCTGCGCCACGGCAAGGGCCGGTATAAAGAATGGGGCTGGAAACGGGCCTACGGCAAGATGCGTGAGGGCATCCGGTCGGTGCGAAACGGGCGGATGTGAGGGGCGAAAGGATCGCCCCGACGCGCCTCGCGATGACGTTTTATAGAAGGAGGGATGGATATGGAATACGGGATGCTGACGACGCTGATCCCTGAGGCTTATGACGAGGAGTTCCGTCAGATCTGCCGGCACACCATGCAGGATGCCGCCAACGTGCTGCAGCAGAACCTGTATGAGGGTCTGTGTGCCGAACTGGGGCATACGATCCCGGTGTTCAATATCCTTCCTGTGAGCAGCTTCCCCCAGTACTGCAGCCGGGCGTTCTTCCGGCGCAAGCCGCTGGGGGATGGGGGCGTGGACATCGGATTTTGCAATGTCAAGCTCCTTCGCAACCGCTCCCGGAGCCAAGGCATCTACCGGGAACTGAAGCGGTGGTGCGCCTCATCCAACGAGCCCAAGACCCTTTTGATGTATACCATCTCCCAGTCCTTTGTGCTGGCGGTGTGGAAACTGAAGAAGAAATACCCGGATCTGCGGGTCTGCGCGATCGTGGCGGACCTGCCGGATATGTGCAACCTGTCCTCCAGTCAGAGCTTCGGTGCCCGGCTGATCGCCAAGCTCCGTTCCCGGGATGCCTATTCCATGCTCTCCTGCGTGGACCGGTTCGTGCTGCTGACGAAGCATATGGCCAGTTACATGGGCCTGACCCAGCCCTGGTGCGTCATGGAAGGGATCGCCGCCGGAGCGGAAGCACTGCCGGAGCGGACTGACGATGGCACCAAAACGGTGATGTATTCCGGCACCCTGCATCGGCAGTTCGGCGTGATGCAGCTGGTGGAGGCCTTCCGTAAGATCGAAGATCCGCGGATGCGGCTGGTGCTGTGCGGCATCGGTGACAGCGAAGGGGACATCCGCCGGGCGGCGGAGGAGGACGGGCGGATCGATTTCCTCGGTCAGCTGAAGCGGGACGAAGTGATCCGGCTCCAGCGACAGGCCACGGTGCTGGTGAATCCCCGGCCCGGTGATGAAGAATTCACAAAATACAGCTTCCCCTCCAAGACCATGGAGTATCTGGCCTCCGGCGTGCCGGTGGTGGCTTACAAGCTGGCGGGGATCGAAGATGAGTATGACGCGTATCTGCAGTATCCTCGCGACGGATCTGTGGAGGCGCTGGCAGACAAGCTTTGTCAGGTCTGCAGTTGGCCCCGGGAGCGCTGGGCGGCTGTGGGTCGTGAGGGCAGGCGGTTCGTATTGGAGAACAAGAACGCAGTGGCTCAGGCCCGGAGGATATTGGAGTTTTTGAGTGATGAGAAGGTACGGTAAGATCTCCTTCATATGGCCCAGTCCGGCGTTGCTACGGGAGCGATGCTTCCTGGCACTGTTGCTGGTACTGTGGACTTATCCGAGCCTGGGCGGCTATGTCGTCCAGGGCATCAAGCGTTTGCCGCTTGCCGGATATTTCCACGGCGCAGCCATCCCGGCGCTCGTGGCGGTGCTGGTGATCTTCTCTGTGGGATATATCGCCAAAAACCTTCGCCCAGCGGACATCCTGTTTTATATGGCAGTGGTGCTTCTTCTGCTGATGAGCATGATGCTGATGGAGACGAATGCGGAGTACATCGAGCTGTTCCTGTGGCAGATCCTGATCTCGGTGGTCCCTCTGTATTTCGTCGGCTTGTCAGTGGAGCTGCCAAAGTGCCGGAAGTTGCTTTGGTGGGCATCGCTGGCCTGTGTGTTGACCACCTGCGCCTACCAGCTTTATGTCATGAGTCGGGGGCGGGCATTGCCGGAAGAGAACATGTCCACTGCTTACAAGGTGCTGCCCAGCATGCTGTATCTGGTCTACTGGGCCTTTCGGCAGAGGAAACTGATCCACGGGCTTCTGGTGGCATTGAGTGGTCTGCTGGTGTTCCTGTTCGGCACCCGAGGGCCGGTAGTGGTGTTCCTGGTCTATCTGGCTGTGGAACTCTATCTGTGGAAGATCCGTGGGCTGGAGTCTTGGAAGAAGGCCCTGTTCTTGATGAGTGCGGTGTTCGTCCTGTTCTGTATGTCCTACGGCAGCGTTTTTGAGAACCTTCTGGGTCACCTGAAAGAGATCTTCGAGGCACATGGCTTCAGTACCCGTGTGTTGGATTATATGCTCGATGGCGATTTCACCCATGGTAACGGACGTGAGGAATTGTCAGATATCATCTCCCCCGCCATTTGGGAACGGCCCTTTTTGGGCTACGGCATCATGGGCGACCGGGTGCTCACCGGAGGAAGGTATGTCCACAGTATCGCTCTGGAGCTTTGGTGTGACTTTGGCATCGTGTTCGGTACGATCCTGCTGGCCGTGATCTATGGGATGCCTTTGCTGGCACTGTTGAAATGTCGGGGGACGGATACGTTCCACTTCATACTGCTGTTGATGTGCGCGATGCTGATCAAACTGCTGCTCTCCAGCAGCTTCCTGCTGGAGCCGGATCTGTTCCTGCTTCTGGGTGTGAGCGTGAAGGTCTGCCGCGCGAGGAGGATGGTCCCAGATGAAGAAAACGATAAAAAGAGCCCTGCTCCTGTTGAAATACAAAGGTAAAGCTCTGCGACTCGGAAAAAGGGTCAATGTCACTCTGGATTCTGATTTCGAGGGGCACAACTATATTGGATCCCGGACAGGATTCCAAGGGTCTATGGGGTATGGATCATACATCGGCGCGGATTCTCTGGTGGAGGCTCGGATCGGTAGATACTGCTCGGTGGCCGATCGTGTGACGGTAGTGTCCGGTGACCATCCGGTAAGTCAGTTCGTCTCCTCGCACCCAGCATTTTATAGCAGTAAGGGTCCTGTGGGATTGTCCTTCAGCCCAGAAGACCGGTTCCGGGAGCTTCGCTATGCTGATGAGGAAGCCCGGATCCCGGTGGTGATCGGTAACGATGTGTGGATCGGTCATGGTGCGGTACTGCTGGCCGGTGTGAAGGTCGGTGACGGTGCCGTGATCGCGGCAGGCGCGGTGGTCACGAAGGATGTAGAGCCGTACGCGGTGGTGGGCGGAGTCCCGGCGAAAACTATCCGGTACCGCTTTCCTGCGGAGCAGATCGAAAAGCTACTGACGCTTCGCTGGTGGGAGCGTCCGGAGTCGACGCTTCGCCGTCTGGCATTGCTGGCATCCGATCCAAATGCGTTCATCGAGGCCCTCCAGCGAGAGGATGTTTGAAAGGTCGTGGATCAAATGAAGGTATGTGTGGTCGTCATCAATTCCGTGTGGTATGACCCCAGAGTACGTAAGCAGATCGTGGAATATATCCGGGATGGAGCGCAGACCAGCTGTGTAGGCTATCGCTGTAGCCGTTACGATCCGGAGAAGGTGGCGCAGGTCCCCTGTCCTGTGGATGTGGTGGTTCCTGATCCCCGCTATCATGGGAAACAGCGGTCCCTCATCAAGAAGATCCTGCGGGAATTCAAGAAGATCGCGGATCTCCGGGACGCAGTGATCGCGCAGGCCCCGGATGTGATCCATGCCAACGATCTGGATACGCTGATGTCCTGCTGTCTTGCGGCGAAGAAGCTGGGCTGTAAGGTGGTCTACGATTCCCACGAGATCGGGCTGGAGAACCAGTATCTGAAGGGGATCCATAAGAAGTTCTATGCATGGGTGGAGAGGACCTATGTGAAGAAGGCAGACCAGATGGTCTGTGTCAGCCACGCCGCAGCGGAGCATTTCCGTTCCACCTATGGGGTGGAGAAGCTGATGGTGGTGACCAACTGCTCCCTCATGTCGGAACGGGTGGCCGAACAGCCTCCAAAGAATGAGGGCTTCGAGGTCCTGAACCACGGACAGTATTATGCCGGGCGAGGCTATGACATCATGGTAGAGGCGGTGCCTTACCTGAAGGATCACCCTCAGATCCGGGTGGCCATGCGTGGTTTCGGTAAACTGGAGCCGGAGTTGCGTGCCAGAGCGGCGGAGCTGGGGGAGGATCAGGTCCGGTTCTATCCTAAGGTGCTGGTGCAGGAGCTGATCAGTGAGGCAGCCCGTTCCCATGTAGGCGTGGCGATCACTGAGGATATCTGCCTGAATTTTCGGTTGTCCGTATCCAACAAGCTCTTCGAATACGCGTCCGCCGGGATCCCGGTGATCATGTCCGACATCCCGGAGCACCGGTATCTGAACGATAAGTACCATTTCGGTATCATCCTGCCGGAGAACACCCCCAAGGCTTTCGCCGAGGCTGTGATCCGGCTGTATACGGACCGGTCGCTTTATGACAACTGCGTGGAGGGAGCCAGAAAACTGACCCGGGAGGTCAACTGGGAGACAGAGTTCGCAAGGCTCATCGCAGTGGAAAGGTCGTGGATGGATGGCACGCAGTGAGGTGAAATGGGGCGCCATACTCTCCTACATCCTCATCGTGATCAACGCGGTGTATGGGCTCATCATCACACCCTATGTCATCGCCTCGATCGGAGAGGTGGAGTACGGCGTATACAAATCGATCTCGTCCCTGTCCACGTCCCTGCTGGTACTGGATCTGGGACTGGGTGGTACGGTGATGCGGTACCTTGCCAAGTACCGCAGCGAGGGCAGGAAGGATAAGATCGAGCCCTTCGTTTCCATGGCGTTCGGGGAAGGACTCATCATCATCGTGGTGATGGGGATGGTCTGCGGTGCGATGTATGCGCTGCTGCCCACCATGTATCGCAACGGTATGAGCGGCGATGAGATCCGGCTGGCTCGGGGATTGTTCCTCGGCCTTTCCGTCAATTTGGTCCTGCATATCGTAGAGAACCTGTTTTATGGCATCATTTCTGGCTTCAACCGGTTCACCTTCGGCAACAGTATGAAGCTGATGCGGATCGTGGCGAGGATGGTGCTGCTTTATGTGCTGCTGAAGATCTTCCGGAGCGCTTTGGTGCTGGTACTGGTGGATCTGGTCCTGACGCTGGTGCTGCTGGCGGTGGAATATGTCTATATCCGCCGGGCTCTGGACGTCAAGCCACGGCTGTCCTTCAAGGGCTGGGACATGGCGGTGTTCGGAGAATCTTTCAAATATACGCTGCTGCTGTTCCTGACCTCCATCGCGGCACAGATCAACAACAATCTGGACAACGTGGTGATCGGTGCCATCCGGGGCGCTGCGTGCGTCACGGTGTACTCGATCGGACTGCTGATCTTCGGGATGTTCGAGAATCTGTCCACGGCGATCTCCGGGGTCATGCTTCCCACGGTCACTGGGATCCTGGCACAGGAGGATGGGCTGAAGAAGATCCAGGCGAAGATCGTCCAGGTGGGGCGGGTCCAGTTCGCGCTGTTGGGCGCGGCGCTGGTGGGCTTTGCGGTGATCGGTCGGGACTTCCTCCGGCTTTGGCTGGGAGATGGCTTCGGGGATGCGTATAAGATCACCCTGATCCTCATGATCCCGGCAACGCTGGAGCTTTGTGTCAACGTTTGTCTGTCGGTGCTGCGGGCCAAGAATATGCTGGGCTTCCGCACGGCGGTGCTGACCGGCTCTACGCTGCTCAACGCTGTGGTCACGGTGATCGGTGTATATCGCTTCGGCTATCTGGCGGCAGCGGTGGGCACGGCTTTGAGTTTCATCATCGGGAGCCTTCTGGCGATGAACATTTACTATCATAAAAAACTGTCCTTCCATATGCTCAGCATCTACCGGCAGATCTTCAGCCGTATCTGGATCTGCCTGTTGCTGGCGGGGGCGGCGGTGTTCGTATCCTCCAGATGGCTGTTGGGCAGCGGTTGGCTGTCCTTCCTGGGGAACGTGGCGGTGTTCTGCGTGGTCTACGTGCTGACGATGTTGGCTTTCGGAGCCAACGACAGCGAGATCGCGATGCTGCCATTTATCCATAAATTTAGGAACAAGAGGAAATAAAGATATGGTCAATGTGATCGGTTTGGGATATATCGGTTTGCCAACGGCACTGATGCTGGCTTCCCATGGTGTGGAAGTGGTGGGCACGGACTATAATGAAGCGCTGGTGGCGACCCTCAATGAGGGCAGGACCACCTTCAAGGAGGATGGACTGGAAGAACTGTTCGCGGATGCGGTCGGGGCTGGGATCCGGTTCACTACAGAATATCAGGTGACGGATACCTATATCGTTTCCGTACCTACGCCTTATGACAAGTTCAGCAAGAAGGTGGATCCCCGGTATGTGGTGGCGGCCATCGAGACTATCCTGGGCAGATGTCCCAAGGGGGCCGCGATAGTGGTGGAATCCACGGTATCTCCCGGTACGATCGATAAGAGCATCCGCCCTGTGATCCAGGCCAGGGGCTTCGTGATCGGAGAGGATATCCATCTGGTCCACGCGCCGGAGCGGATCATCCCCGGCAACATGGTCTATGAGCTGCTGCACAATGACCGCACGGTGGGTGCCGACAGCAGGGAAGTGGGCGAGAAGATCCGGGCGCTGTACGCCAGCTTCTGCCAGGGACAGATCGTAGTCACCGATATCAAGACTGCCGAGATGACCAAGGTGGTGGAGAACACCTTCCGGGCTGTGAACATCGCCTTCGCCAATGAGCTGGCAAAGATCTGCCGCCATGACGGCATGGATGTATATGAGATCATTCGGATCTGTAATATGCACCCCCGGGTCAATATCCTGCAGCCCGGCCCCGGTGTGGGCGGTCACTGCATCTCCGTGGATCCTTGGTTCTTAGTGGGGGACTACCCCAGCCTGGCGAAGGTGATCGACGAATCCATGAAGACCAACGACGGTATGCCGGATTTCGTTCTGGAGAGGATCCATCAGATCATGCTGGAGAATGGGATGACGGATACCAGCCGTGTGGGCCTGTACGGACTGACCTATAAGGAGGATGTGGACGATTGCCGGGAATCTCCGACCCTCCAGCTGCTGGAGAGTCAAGCCCGACATCTGGCATCGCCGTTGAAGTGCTACGATCCGTTCATCACCGAAGATCTGGTTCCCGGACAGCACCATGAGCTGGACGCGTTCCTGAAGGATGTGGATCTGGTGGTGATCATGGTGGGGCATTCCCAGATCCGCCAAAACATGGACAAGCTGGCTGGAAAGCTGGTGTTCGATACCAGAAACTGCTGCCAGCTGCCCGGTACTTACAGACTCTGACCGGAAGGTGGAGAAAAGCTTTGAAAACTGTGATGCTCGTTTTCGGAACACGACCGGAAGCGATCAAGATGTGTCCGCTGGTGAATGAAATGAAGGCTAGAGCTGGGCTCCGAACGATCGTATGCGTCACCGGTCAGCACCGGCAGATGCTCGATCAGGCGCTGGAGGCCTTCGGCGTGGTGCCCGATTTCGACCTTTCCATCATGAAAGAGAAGCAGACTCTGTTCGACATCACGACCAATATCCTCGGCGGCATCGGACAGGTGCTCGATGAGGTGCGGCCGGATGTGGTGCTGGTCCATGGAGATACCTCCACTACCTTCGCTGCGGCGCTGGCCTGCTTCTATAAGCAGATCCCGGTGGGTCATGTGGAGGCTGGTCTGCGCACCTATGACATCTACAGCCCCTATCCTGAGGAGTTCAATCGTCAGGCCGTGTCGGTGATCGCCCGGTACAATTTCGCTCCCACGGAGCGGGCGAAACAGAACCTGATCCGGGAGGGGAAAGATCCCGGGACGGTCTATGTTACCGGCAATACCGCCATCGACGCGTTGAAGACCACGGTCCGTCCAGACTATCATCATCCGGCGCTGGACTGGGTCGAAGACGACCGTTTGATCCTGATCACTGCCCATCGCCGGGAGAATCTGGGGCAGCCCATGCACAATATGTTCCGGGCGATCCGCCGGGTATTGGATGAGCATCCGGATGTGAAGGCGATCTATCCGATACATATGAATCCGGCGGTCCGTGCCGCCGCGGCCCAAGAACTGGGAGGACATGACCGGATCGCGATCATCGAGCCGCTGGAAGTGATCGACTTCCACAACTTCCTTGCCCGCAGTTATCTGGTGCTGACCGATAGCGGCGGGATCCAAGAGGAAGCCCCTTCTCTGGGCAAGCCTGTGCTGGTGATGCGCGATACCACCGAGCGTCCCGAGGGCATCGACGCCGGGACCCTGAAGCTGGTGGGCACGGATACCGACGAGATCTACCGCAGCTTCAAGCTGCTGCTGGAGGATGAAGACGCATACCGTGCTATGGCACAGGCCAGCAATCCCTATGGGGATGGCTTCGCCAGTCAACGGATCGCGGATATTTTGGAGGGATGAGGATGTCTCAGTTCGAAGATAAGACGCTATTGATCACCGGCGGTACCGGCAGCTTCGGCAACGCGGTGTTGCGGCGGTTTTTGGATACGGATATCGGGGAGATCCGCGTCTTCTCCCGGGACGAGAAGAAGCAGGACGATATGCGCCACCAGTTTCAGGCGACCATGCCGGAGGTGGCGGAGAAGATCCGGTACTATATCGGCGATGTCCGGGATATCGGCTCCGTGAAGGATGCCATGCGGGGGGTGGACTATATCTTCCACGCCGCCGCGCTGAAGCAGGTGCCCTCCTGCGAGTTCTTCCCCATGGAAGCCGTGAAGACCAACGTGATCGGCACCGACAATGTGCTCACCGCTGCCATCGAGCTGGGGGTCAAGAGCGTGATCTGTCTGTCCACGGACAAGGCCGCCTATCCCGTCAACGCCATGGGCACCTCCAAGGCCATGATGGAGAAGGTGGTGGTGGCCAAGAGCCGCACCACGAAAAATACCCGGATCTGCTGTACCCGTTACGGTAATGTTCTGTGCAGCCGTGGATCCGTGGTGCCCCTGTGGATCGATCAGATCCGGGCAGGGAAGCCCATCACCATCACAGAACCCTCCATGACCCGGTTCATCATGAGTCTGGAGGAGGCGGTGGATCTGGTGCTCTTCGCCTTTGAAAACGGCGAAAGTGGCGATATCCTGGTCCAGAAGGCCCCGGCCTGTACCATCGAGACGCTGGCCAAGGCCGTCACGGAGCTCTTCGCCCCCGGTCACGAGATCCGCGTCATCGGCATCCGCCATGGCGAAAAGATGTACGAGACCCTGCTGACCGACGAGGAATGTGAGCACGCCGTGGATCTGGGCGGTTTCTATCGGGTCCCCTGTGACAAGCGGGGACTCAACTACGACAAGTATTTCAAGGAAGGCAGCGTGGACCGGGTCCATCTGTCGGCCTTCAATTCCAGCAATACCGAGCAGCTGACGGTGGAGCAGGTGAAGCGGAAGCTGCTGACCCTCGACTACATCCGGGAGGAGCTGAGCGTAAAATGAGCGTCAGAGCGATCATACGGAAGCACCCGAAGCTGTCCGGCATGGCGTTTTGGATCCTGAACAGGCTTCCGCTAAACAATTCGGTCCGGATGGCCGGGAACCGGCTGACCGGAGGCATCTTCACCAAGTGCCGGATCAGGGTCAAAGGGAAGAACAACTGCATCGTGGTGGGCAGGGATGCCTGGATCAGCCACAGCAAGCTGACGATCCGGGGCAATGATTGTCAGATCGTCATCGGAGATGGCTGCGTCATCCGTCAGGGCGATCTTTACATCGAGGACGACGGCGGACAGATCCGGATCGGGGACGGCACTTCCATCTGCGGCAGCACCCATCTTGCCAGCATCGAGGGGAAGACCATCTCGATCGGACAGGATTGTCTGTTCTCATCAGCGGTGACGGTCCGGGTGGGGGACAGCCACTCGATCATGGATCTTGACGGGAAACGGATCAACCCTTCCGAGGATGTGGTCATCGGTGACCGGGTCTGGGTCGGGAACCAGACCACGATCCTGAAGGGCGCGCGGATCCCTGCGGATACGGTGGTAGCCACCGGCGCGGTGGTCACGAAGAAGTTCGAGGAACCGGGCACGATCCTTGGCGGCCTTCCCGCGAAGGTCATCCGGAAGGATATCCGCTGGGATCGGGCCAGACTGTGAGGGATAGGATGGACATTTTAGTCACAGGAGCCAAGGGCTTCGTTGGTCGGAATCTGGTGGAGAGCCTGAAGAACGTCCGGGACGGCAAGGACCGGACCCGGGGCGTGACCATCGGGGAAATTTTCGAATATGACATCGACACGGATCCCGCGTTGCTGGCGGAGTATTGCCGGAAGGCCGGGTTCGTGTTCAATCTGGCGGGGGTCAACCGGCCCAAGGACCAGAGCGAGTTCATGGAGGGCAATTTCGGCTTCGCCTCTACCTTGTTGGATACGCTGGAGGAACAGGGCAACACCTGCCCCGTCATGCTCTCCAGCTCCATCCAGGCCACGCTGATCGGGCGGTACGGCCAGTCGGATTACGGCAAGTCGAAGCTGGCCGGAGAGGAGCTGTTCTTCTCCTACGGTCAGCGGACCGGGGCGAAGGTGC
Organism: Oscillospiraceae bacterium; assembly: GCA_017378975.1. Taxonomy (GTDB): domain Bacteria; phylum Bacillota; class Clostridia; order Oscillospirales; family Oscillospiraceae; genus Faecousia. Next base: position 7,748 of record JAFNXT010000036.1, on the reverse strand, counting down.
TGGTGTACCGGTTCCCCAACCTCTTCGGCAAGTGGTGCCGTCCCAATTATAATTCCGCCGTGGCGACCTTCTGCCATAACATGGCCCACGATCTGCCGATCACGGTGACGGACCCGGCGATCGGGCTGGAGCTTCTGTACATCGACGATCTGGTGGACGAGATGTTCCGTTGCCTGCAGGGCACGGAGCGTCGGTGTGACTACGACGGTCTGGAGCCTGTCCCCGGTGAGGGTGGGCGGTACTGCTATGTGCCCGTGACCCACAAGGTGACGCTGGGGCAGATCGTGGAGCTTTTGGAGCGTTTCCGGGACCAGCCCGGGACCTTGGTGATGCCCCAGATCCCCACGGGGTCCTTCGAAAAGAAGCTGTATTCCACTTATTTGTCCTATCTGCCGCCGGAGAAGGTGGCGTTCCCTCTGAAGATGAACGTGGACGCCCGGGGCAGCTTCACGGAACTGCTCCGCACCCGGAACTGCGGACAGTTCAGCGTCAATATCAGCAAGCCCGGCATCACCAAGGGACAGCACTGGCATCACAGCAAGTGGGAGTTCTTCATGGTGGTCTCCGGTGAGGGCCTGATCCAACAGCGGAAGATCGGCTCGGAGGAGGTCCTGGAGTTCCGGGTCAGCGGTGACGAGATCCGGGCAGTCCATATGCTCCCGGGCTACACCCACAACATCATCAATCTCAGCGATGACCGGGACCTGGTCACCGTCATGTGGGCCAATGAGCCCTTCGACCCGGGCAGACCCGATACGTTCTTCGAGCCCGTGATCTGATCGTGCAAAGAGAGGTAATTTCTATGGATAGGGATAAGGAGCAGGAGATCGAGGTGCCGGTGGCGGGGATCGACCATCCCCATGACCATCAGCATCACCATCATCATGGACACCACCATCACAGGAGCCGGCAGAAAAAGAAGCGCCGTAGCCGCAACAAGATCCTGGCCTTCGTCATGGAGCATAAAATGCAACTGGCCGGTGTGGCGGTGGCGCTGGGGATCCTGATCTTTCTGGTCGTACTGATCTTTCAGGAGACGGCGGCCAACCGGAAGGCCATGGGAGCTTTGGCTGATGGCACCGGACAGACCACGCCGCCTCTGCGGCAGGAGGTGGAGCTGACCCCTCTGACGGTCCGGCTCCCATGGCTGCCGGAGGAGGTGGAGCTGACCGGGGCGCCGGTCCGGACCCTGCTGGAGCATGACGGCTCCGTGACCGCCGGGAAGCTGCTGGAAAGCTACCGGAAGGAGAACGACCGGCTGGACGTGGGACTGCCTGTGGAGCTGAGCTTCGATGTGGTGAGCCTGCCTCTGGGTGAGCGTGTGGTCGATTCCCGGGTGGATGTGTGGCCGGAGGGCGAGCCCGATGGGAAGCAGTCCTTCGGGCTGGGCGCCAACAGACGGAGCCTTTCTCTGACCGGCCTCCGGACGGGGGCCACTTATCGCTACGAGATCACCGTGATCCTGTCCGGCGACACCGAGCATACGGTGGGCGGCACCTTCCGGACGGCGGCTTCTCCCCGGATCCTTTCCGTGGGGGGCATCCGCGACGTCCGGGATCTGGGCGGCTGGACCACGGTGAGCGGCAAGACCCTCCGGCAGGGCCTGCTGTACCGGGGCTCGGAGCTGGACGGCGCGGTGGAGGATCACCTGAAGATCACCGACACCGGACGGCAGGAGATGCTGTCCCGGTTCGGGATCCGGGCGGATCTGGATCTGCGGGACACCGGCACCGGCACCAATGCATTGGGCGCCAATGTGCGACATATCTATTTCGGGATGCCGGCCTTCGGCGGTATCTTCTCTGAGGAAGGGAAGGCGCCGGTGCGGCAGCTCTTCGGGACGCTGGCCGATCCCGATGCCTACCCTGTGTATCTGCACGATACCTACGGCGTGGACCGGACAGGCACCGCCTGTTACCTCCTGCAGGCACTGCTGGGGGTGGGCGAGGAGGACCTGATCCGGGAGTATGAGCTGTCCGCCTTGGCTTACGAGACGGTGGACCGGACGGATCTGGAGGATCTGACCGGGGTGCTCATGGCCTACGGCGGCGCGGATCTTATGGAGAACGTGGAGCTGTATCTGCAGTCCGCCGGTGTGACGCAGGATCAGATCGAAGCCATCCGGCAGATCTGGCTGTATTGAGGAGGAGCTATGGCAACATATGAAGATGTCAGTTTCCGGGGTGACGGGCGGCTGAAGCTGCTGATCATCGTGGGCACCCGGCCGGAGATCATCCGGCTGTCCGAGGTGATCCGCAAGTGCAGGGTCTGTTTCGACACGATCCTTGCCCATACGGGGCAGAATTACGATTACAATCTCAACGGGGTCTTCTTCCGGGATCTGGAGCTTGCCGACCCGGAGGTCTATCTGGACGCCGTGGGAGAGGACCTGGGCCAGACCATGGGCAACATCATCGCCGGGAGCTACCGGCTCATGGCGAAGATCCAGCCCGACGCGGTGCTGGTGCTGGGAGATACCAACTCCTGCCTGTCGGTGATCGGAGCCAAGCGGCTCCACATCCCGATCTTCCATATGGAGGCCGGCAACCGCTGTAAGGATGAATGCCTGCCGGAGGAGACCAACCGCCGGATCGTGGATATCATCTCCGATGTGAATATGTGCTACTCCGAGCATGCCCGGCGGTATCTGGCCGACTGCGGCCTGCCCAAGGAGCGGACTTACGTCACGGGCTCCCCCATGGCGGAGGTGCTGAGCCGGAACTTCCCGAAGATCTGCGCCAGCGATGTCCATGAACGGCTTGGGCTTGAAAAGGGGAAGTACATCCTGCTGTCGGCCCACCGGGAAGAGAACATCGACACAGAGAAGAATTTCCTGTCCCTCTTCACCGCCATCAACGAGATGGCCCGGAAATACGATATGCCGGTGCTGTACTCCTGCCACCCCCGGTCCCGGAAGCGGCTGGAGGCCGCCGGATTCGAGCTGGACAGCCGGGTGATCTGTCATGAGCCGATGGGCTTCCATGATTACAATCATCTGCAGATGGACGCCTTCGCGGTGGTCTCCGATTCCGGCACCCTGCCGGAGGAGAGCAGCTTCTTCACCTCCGTGGGCCATCCCTTCCCGGCGGTGTGCATCCGTACCTCCACCGAGCGGCCGGAGGCGCTGGACAAGGCCTGCTTCGTGCTGGCCGGGATCGATACGGCATCGTTGCTGCAGGCGGTGGAGACCGCCGTCCGGCTCCATGTTGCCGGGGATCATGGCATCCCTGTCCCGGACTATGTGGAGCAGAACGTTTCAACGAAGGTTGTTAAACTTATCCAGAGTTATACTGGCGTTGTGAACAAAATGGTATGGCGAAAAATGTGAGGTTTTCATTATTGACATCCCGTTCGTATGTTGGTATTATATGTATGGCTATCCAATGGGAAGATCGCCCTTTTGGGCGTTCCCGTTGTCTGTACGCCCAAAAATTGGAGGCATTATTCAATGAATGAGAAGGAAAAGGAGAAAGTATCCGGCAGAGAGATCGACCTTCGGCAGCTGCTGACAGGCCTTCTGAAAAAAAGCTGGATCATCGTCCTGGTCAGTGTCATCTGCGCGGCCCTGACGTTCCTGGGGACCTACTATTTCGTGACTCCCCAGTACAGAGCGTCCTCCGTGTTCTATGTGAACAACAACACCGTGGACATCGGCAATGTGGAGCTGGGACTCTCCTCCGGCGATATCACGGCCCGTAAGTCTCTGGTGGACTCTTATATCGTCATCCTCAAGACCAAGGAGACCTTGTTGAATGTGATCGATTACGCTGATGTGAATATGGGATACACCACCCTGCGCGGTATGATCACCGCCGGCTCCGTGGACGGTACTGAGATCTTCCAGGTGGTGATCACCAGCCCCGACCCCTATCTGTCGGAGAAGCTGGCCAACGCCATCGCCCATATCCTGCCCAACCGGATCAGCAATATCATCAAAAACACCGAGGCTGTGGTGGTGGACACCGCGGTGGTGCCCAGCGCCCCCAGTTCTCCCAGCTACAGCAAGAACACCACCATGGGCTTCCTGATCGGTCTGGTCCTGTCCATGGGCTTCGTGGTCCTGTGGGAGCTGTTCGATGTGACGATCCGCACCGAGGAGGATGTGGCTTCCTGCTGTAACCATCCGGTGCTGGCCTCTGTGCCCGATATGCTCAACCAGTCCAAGGGCGGTTACTACTACCGTGACGGCAATGCCCGTGCCGGTACGCTCTCCGGCGATAAGAAGCCGGTGCTGGTGGGGCCCGGTATCAGCTTCGCCGCTTCCGAGGCGTACAAGCTCCTGCGTACCAAGCTGCAGTTCTCCTTCGTGGACGATCAGGATTGCCACATCATCGGCGTGTCCAGCGCGCTGGCCGGTGAAGGTAAGTCCCTGTCCTCCATCAATCTGGCTTATGCCATGGCACAGCTGGAGAAGAAGGTCCTGCTGGTGGACTGCGATATGCGCCGTCCCTCTCTGAACGCCAAGCTCCCCATCCAGAAGGTGCCCGGCCTGTCCAATTACCTGACCCGTCAGGTGAGCAAGCAGGAGGTCATCCAGAAGTATACCACCGAGGAATGCGAGTTCGACGTGGTGGCTTCCGGCCGGAACCCGCCTAACCCCATCGAGCTGCTCAGCTCCGATCGTATGATCCGGGTGCTGGAGGAGTTCCGTGCGGACTACGATTACATTATTTTGGACCTGCCTCCCGTGGGCGAGGTGTCTGACGCGCTGGTGGCGACCCGCCTGGCTGACGGTATCCTCTTCGTGGTCCGTCAGAACTACTGCGACCGCAACGCGCTGGGTGCCGCGCTGGACCAGTTCCGGTTCGTGGAGACCCGCATCCTGGGTGTGGTGCTCAACTGTACCACCGAGGATGGCCGCCGCTACGGCAAGCGCTACTACAGAGGCTATCGCCGCTACTACAGCCGCTACGAGGGCAGCTATGTGTCTGCCGCCAAGGCTTCCAAGAAGGATAAGGATGGCGACAAATAAGCCCCTGCTTACGATGTAGACCAATACGCCAGGTGGCGTGTGAAAATTTAGAATGGAGTTGAGTGAATAATGAAGAAGATCATTGCAATCATCACCGCGCTGATGCTCTGTGCCGCGATCATGGTCCCGGCCTTTGCCGTGGATGATTTCGTTTCCAGCGTCGTCAATCCGCTGGCGCCTGAGATCGTTCCCGTGATCGATCCTAATGGCGACCCTGCTGCCGGTGTGGTCGTGATCCAGGATGAGATCATCGATTATGTGCCCGGTCCCTGTATCGAGGTCACGCCTGTGTCCAGAGCCGATACTTCTACCATGATCCCTGAGGATGCCAGAGAGCTCCTGCTGGACGTGTATGCCCAGCTGACCTCCGGTCAGATGCAGCTTCCCTACTGGAAGCACGATGCCGGTCTGGATCCCGAAGATATGGTCATCCGTGACCTGTTCGATGTGACCTTCCTGTGTGAGGAGCATTCCGAGATGCTGGATCCCATCGGTGTCACCTTCCGTATCACCTTCGATCTGGGCGTCGAGTCCGATGCCGAGGTCTACGCCATGACCTACAAGCGTGGCGTGTGGGAGCCCGTGGTCAGCTGTGTCAACAACGGTAACGGTACCGTCACCGTGGTGGCCGAGGAGTTCTGCCCTCTGGAGTTCTCTGTGGAGGTCAAGGGTGAGGAGCCCGAAGATCCCACCTGCCCCGACTGGACCTGGCCTTCCCGTCCTGACTGGACCTGGCCCACTCTGCCTGAGGTGACCTGGCCCACCTGTCCCGAGAAGCCCACCTGCCCCAAGCCTACCTTCCCCACCTGCCCTGAGAAGCCCACCTGCCCTCAGCCCAGCTGGCCCACCCTGCCTGAGGTGACCTGGCCCACCTGTCCTGAGAAGCCTACCTGTCCCCAGCCTACCTTCCCCACCTGTCCCGACAAGCCCACCTGGCCTGAGTGGGACTGGCCTGAGTGGGATTGGCCTGAGTGGGATTGGCCTGAGTGGGATTGGCCTGAGTGGGATTGGCCCGACTGGGAGAAGCCTGAGTGTCCCGAGTGGCCTGAGTGGCCCGACTGCCCCGAGTGGCCTGAGTGGCCCACCCTGCCTGAGTGGACCTGGCCCACTTGCCCCGAATGGACCTGGCCGACCTGTCCCGATTGGACCTGGCCGACTTGCCCCTCTGTGACCGAGCCTTCCGAGACCGTTACTGAGCCCAGCGAGATCGTCACTGAGCCCAGCGAGATCGTCACCGAGCCCAGCGAGATCGTCACTGAGCCCAGCGAGATCGTCACTGAGCCCAGTGAGATCGTCACCGAGCCCAGCGAGATCGTTACCGATCCCTCCGAGGAGACCACCGAGGCCACCGAGGCTACCAAGAAGCCTGTGGGTCCCGTGGAGCCTCCCGTGAAGACTGGCGACATCGTCGAGCAGCTGATGGTCTGGGGCGGCATCGCTCTGGTCTGCCTGATCGCTCTGGTGGCGCTGACCGTGGCTTACACCCGGATCGACAAGAAGGAAAAGGACTGATCCTTTCCGAATGACCAGAATAAGGTGAGCATATGAGACGTGAGAAGCAGCTTTGGAAAGTTGCCATCATCGTCGCGATCCTGATCCTGGTGCTTGTACTCATTTACAGTGGGCTCCAGATCCTGGAGTCCACTGTTTTGTTACCCAAGGTGGATGTCCCTGAGGAAAGCACCGGCAAAACGATCTATCGTGATGATGTGGCCTATTTCCCCCGGCAGGATATCACCGTGATCCTCCTGTCCGGCGTGGATACCGTTGGCCCCATGGAGGACAGTGGGTCCTATAACAACCCCGCCCAGGCAGACAGCGTCAATCTCCTGATCTTCGATAAGACGGCCAACGATGTGGATATCATCACCCTGAACCGTGATTCCATGGTGGAGATGCCGGTGCTGGGTCTTGGAGGAAAGCCCGCCGGTACCCGTGTGGCCCAGCTTGCGCTGGCCCATACCTATGGCAACGGTCTGGAGCAGAGCAGCCGGAATCTGGTCTCCACCGTTTCGGATCTGATGTATGGCGTGCATATCGATCACTATGTGACCTTGAACATGGATGCCATCGCCATCCTCAACGATGCGGTGGGCGGTGTCACGGTGGAAGTGACCGAGGATTTTTCCGATGTGGATCCTACGATCCCCATGGGAAAGGTGAGGCTGACCGGTAAACAGGCCGTCAGCTATATCCGGATCCGCCGGGACGTGGATGACCAGTTGAACCTGAGCCGTATGGAGCGCCATGAGAAGTACATGGATGCCTTCTTCAAACAGCTCAAGGAAAAGCTCGGTGAGGATAGTTCCTTCGCCGTGTCCCTGTTCCAGGATCTTGGTGATCATATGGTCACGGATTGCGATGTCACCACTCTTTCCAATCTGGTGAAGAAGTACGGTGATGGCGAGCTTGGTCAGATCCTGTCCATCAAGGGCGAGAACGTCTTGGGTGAGAAGTATTACGAATACTATCTGGACGAAGACGATCTGGACCGGGTGATCGTGGATCATCTTTATGAGCCGAAAAAATGAAGGCATATCGAACAGGACCACTGCATCGTGCGGTGGTCCTGTTCTTTGCGATGTGAGATCCGGCGATGCGGCGATGTATGGATGCACGGTCCTGCCAGACAGTGAAGGGAGGGTCGGTGACCCTCCCCTACAGATGGAAAGCGGTACCGTAGGGCGGGGGCTCGCCCCCGCCGTCGCCGCCCACCGGGCGGCGAGCTTGCCCCCCCTCATTTATGAGGGGGGCGGCCCGAAGGGTCGGGGGGTGT
>JAFNXT010000357.1 GCA_017378975.1 Oscillospiraceae bacterium | reverse complement strand
AATCCAGCTTGGCATTGAGCTCCCGCTGGGTCTGGAGCAACTCGTCCCTCCGGGCACGGCGGTTGTTTTGACGCAGGGTATAGCCGGAGATCATATTACCTGCGGCAGTGACCTCCTCCTGAGCCTTCCGAAGCTTGGCACGGCAGGCTTCCAGCTCCGCCGCGGCGTTACGCTCCCGGTCCTGTCCGGCAGTCAGATCCTCCCGAAGCTGGGCGATCCGTTCTCCGGTCTGGCCCATACCTTCCTCCAGACCACGGACATCCGCTTCCCGTCCGGCCAGCTCCGCCGCCAGAGAAGTCTCCTGGCCCCGAAGCTCCAGAAACTGCCGGGTGATGCCCTGAGCGCTGGCGGTCATGGCCGCCAAGTCCTGCTGGAGCCCGTCCAGGATCCGTTTCTTCTGACCCAGATCCTGATCGATCTGAGCGATCCGCTCCTGCGTCTGACGGATCTGCGTGACGATACCGCCACTGCGGTCCTCGTCCCCCTGCAGTTCCTCCCGGATCCGGCGCAGGTTGCCGTCGTTGTTGTCCACGTTACCACGGAGGACCGCCATCTGGCCGTCCAACTGCTGATGGGTGGACTCCAGCATGTTCACCTTCACACGAACGGTCTCCAGCTCCCCGTCCCGGCGGCGGAGGACCTCCGCCAGCTCCGTGGACTGGGCATAGAGCCGGTCCAGATCGTCATGGGCCTGCTGGAGCACGAAGGATGCGGAGGCATAGTCCTCTTCTGCCTTCTTGGCGGCGGCAGACAGCCGGTCCAGCGTATCCAGCCACACGGCAACTTCCACGCCCTGGAGCTCTTCCTTCAGCTCCAGATAACGCTTGGCTTTCTCAGACTGGACCTTCAGGGGCTCAAGCTGGAGCTCCAGCTCCGAGACCTTGTCCCCGATCCGCATCAGGTTGTCCTCGGTCTTCTCCAGCTTCCGCTCCGTCTCTTCCTTGCGGTGACGGTACTTGGAGATGCCCGCCGCCTCTTCGAAGATCTCCCGGCGGTCGGCACTCTTCAGGGAGAGGATCTCGTCGATCCTGCCCTGACCGATGTTGGAGTAGCCCTCCTTGCCAAGACCCGTATCCATGAACATCTCATGGATGTCTCTGAGCCGGGCAGACTGCTTATTGATGTAGAACTCACTGTCACCGGAGCGGTAATAACGTCGGGTGACCATGACCTCGTCGGCATCATAAGGCAAAGCCCGGTCGGTGTTATCCAGCGTCAGGGTAGCTTCCGCGAAGCCCACCGCCGGACGCTTCTGGGTCCCGCCGAAGATCACGTCCTCCATCTTGGCGCCCCGAAGGGTCTTGGTGCTCTGTTCGCCCATGACCCACAGGATCGCGTCGGAGATATTCGATTTACCGGACCCGTTGGGTCCCACGATCGCGGTGATGTCATCACCGAACCGTATCAGGGTCTTGTCCGGAAAGGACTTGAACCCCTGCACTTCCAATGATTTCAGATACACAGACAGTACCTCATAACGAAATATGTAAAATTGATCAATTTATTATACCCCCCACGGTCCAAAAAAGCAAGTTTTTCTTTCGCCCCTGTGTTGCATCCGACACCGGCCCGGGTTATAATGACCGTGTTTCCGATCACAAAAACGCGTGTCGTCCTGAACAGGTGAAGGATCCGCGCACACAGGAGGTAACATTTGGAACTGACCCCCGGCAGATATCGCCATTTCAAAGGCAAGGAATACGAACTGATCGGCGTAGCCTCCCACTCCGAAACGCTGGAGCCCATGGTGGTCTACCGCGCCCTCTACGGTGACGGCGGACTTTGGGTCCGCCCTGCCCATATGTGGACCGAAGAAGTCCACCGGGAGGAGTACCACGGCCCCAGATTCCGGAAAATGGAATTATAAACTTCCATTTCTTCATACTATCGCCATATTTTCCAGTTATCTTATAATAAAATCCATGTAAGGAGTGCTGTACATGCTCAAACTGACGAACATCGTGAAGGACTATCATGTAGCCCCTCACACGGTCCACGCCCTGAAGGGCGTGAGCATCGAGTTCCGTCCGGCGGAGTTCGTGGCGATCCTGGGTCGCTCCGGCTGTGGTAAGACCACCCTGCTGAACATCATCGGCGGACTGGACCGCTACACCGACGGCGACCTGATCATCCGTGGCAAGTCCACCAAGAATTTCCGTGACCGGGACTGGGACACCTACCGCAACCATTCCATCGGCTTCGTGTTCCAGAGCTACAACCTGATCCCCCACCAGACGGTGCTGGCCAACGTGGAACTGGCACTGACCCTGTCCGGTGTGAAGAAGGCCGAGCGTCGCCGCCGTGCCGCCGAGGCTCTTGAGAAGGTGGGCCTTGGAGACCAACTCCATAAGAAGCCCAACCAGCTCTCCGGCGGCCAGATGCAGCGTGTGGCGATCGCCCGTGCGCTGGTGAACGACCCGGAGATCCTGCTGGCGGACGAACCCACCGGCGCGCTGGATTCCGGCACCTCGGAGCAGGTCATGGACCTGCTGAAGGAGATCTCCAAAGAACGTCTGGTGATCATGGTCACCCACGCCCCGGACCTGGCCGAAGCCTACGCCACCCGGATCATCCGTCTGGTGGATGGCAACGTAGTCTCCGACTCCGATCCCTATGACGGGAGCCGGGAAGATGCCCAGACCCAGACCAAAAAGAAACACGCTTCCATGTCCGCCCTGACGGCCTTCACCCTGTCACTGAGCAACCTCATGACCAAGAAGGGCCGGGCGATCATGACGGCCTTCGCCGGATCCATCGGCATCATCGGCATCGCCCTGATCCTGAGCATCTCCACGGGCATCAACGACTATATCGCCGGCGTGGAACGGGACACCCTTTCCAGCTACCCGCTGACGCTGGAATCCCAGACCATGGACATGGGCGGTATGCTCACGGCCCTGCAGGAGCAGGACCGGCTGACGGACCCCAAGCCCGGCCATATCTATTCCCATAACGTCATGACCAACATGATGGATATGATGTTCAGCGGTGCCGCTACCAACGACCTGTCCGCCTTCAAGAGCTACATCGACAGCGGCGAAAGTGGTCTGGAGGACCTGACCACCGAGATCCGCTACCTCTACTCCACGCCCCTGAACGTCTATAAGGCCGATACCACCGAGGGTGTATATCAGGTGAATCCCAGTACCGTCTTCTCGGCCATGGGCATGGACAACGGTAACGCCATGATGTCCTCCTCCATGGATGTCTGGGCACAGCTCACCACCAACGAGGATCTCCTCCAGACCCAGTACGAAGTCCTTGGCGGCCGCCTTCCGGAGCGCTGGGACGAGGTGGTGCTGATCACGGACCCCAACGACCAGATCACCGACTACACGCTCTATTCTCTTGGTATGCTGGACATCTCCGTCCTTCAGGAGGCCCTCCAGCAGAAGATGCAGGGTCTGGATCCGGAGATCGACACCACGATCCACGAGTACAGCTACGACGACCTGCTGGGCCTCCGGTTCAAGGTCCTGGCCAGCTCCGACTACTACGAGGAGCAGGACGGCGTGTGGAAGGACCGCAGTGAGGACGAGATGTTCCTGACCACGCAGCTCCAGTCCGCCGAGACCCTCCGGGTGGTGGGCATCCTCCGCCCCTCCCCCAATTCCGATGCCAACGCCAGCTTCGGCGTGATCGGCTACCGTGGGGACCTGATGCTCCACATGATCGACCGGGTAGCCAATTCCGACGTGGTGGCCGCCCAGAAGGCAGACCCCGATACTGACATCCTCACCGGACTCCCCTTCGCCGACCCCGATAAGGAAGCCACGGTCTATACCATGCAGGAGATCCAGGCCATGATCCCCGGCCTGCCTCAGGAACAGCAGATGAAGATCGGAGGCTATATCCAGCAGATGCAGGCCCAGGGCATGACCGAGGACCAGATCGCCGCTGTGATCTCCCGTCAGTTCCTCAGCGCCACCTCCAACTCCACCTACCAGCAGAACCTGACCACACTGGGCCTGTCCGAACTGGACCGCCCCACGCAGATCCAGCTCTACCCCAAGGATTTCGAGGCCAAGGACCAGATCAGCCAGATCATCGAGGACTATAACGCCCAGAAGCCCGAAGACGAACAGCTGATCTATACCGACACCGTGGGCCTCATGATGTCCTCGATCACCACGATCATCAATGCCATCAGCTATATCCTGATCGCCTTCGTGGGCATCTCTCTGGTGGTGTCCTCCATCATGATCGGCATCATCACCAACATCTCCGTGCTGGAGCGTACCAAGGAGATCGGCATCCTCCGTGCTGTGGGTGCTTCCAAGGGCGATGTGAGCCGGGTCTTCAACGCCGAGACCGTGATCGAAGGTCTGGCCGCCGGCCTCGTGGGCATCGGCATGACCTACCTGCTGATCATCCCCATCGACTTCCTGATCCAGGAGGTAGCAGGACTGGACGCCCGCGCGATCCTGACCCCCACTGCCGCCCTGATACTGATCGCGATCTCCGTGGCCCTGACCTTCATCGCCGGCCTGATCCCCTCCAGAAGCGCCGCCAAGAAGGACCCCGTCGTAGCCCTCCGCACCGAATAAACCAAAAAGGCCGTTGCAGACCTCAAATCCTGCAACGGCCTTTCATCATACCCACGCCGCCCCTTCTCCCTCCGTAGGGCGAGGGCATGCCCTCGCCGTCACGGTCCGCCAGGACCGTGCAAGTCGCATCTTCTCCGTGCAGGTAAAGTATTGCGACCGAGGCGGAGCGGAGGAAGTACCCTCGGCGCACGCCCTCGCAACAGTCCGGAAGACTGTTGCAGTCATCATAGTGGTTATAAAATTACCGCCGCTCATTTCTGAGCGGCGCAGGGTGTAACAAAAACCTGTCTTT
>JAFNXT010000356.1 GCA_017378975.1 Oscillospiraceae bacterium | reverse complement strand
GCCCCTTCGGGGCGGCCTCTCCTGCCGCCCCACGGGGGAGTGGTCGTTTTGGAGGGGAGGTATCGCCGTTCCCCTTCCGGCCCGGCGGAGGTGGGTGTCGGTTTTATGGGACTTCGTTGGGGCGGGGCCGCATAAAGTGGACAGCGGTGCTTGCGTTTTGGTGTGGGATGGGTTAGAATGGGGGCAGAAGGAGCGTGATCGGCTGTGTTTTGTGTGAAATGTGGCGAGGATGTTGGGAAGTTCCGGTTTTGTCCGCATTGTGGGACGGCGGTGCCGGAGCAGGAGCCGGAGGCTTGGTCCGTGGGGATGCCCTGTCCCAATTGCGGTGCCTCTGAGGTGGAGGACGGTCGGTGCGCTTTTTGCGGGACTGTACTGGCGGAGGACCGGGATGACGGAGAAAAAACGAAGAAGATTCCGGTGGAGAGAGTATACGGATTCTATTACCACCGGGGCGTGGGTGTCCGCCTGATGAAAAATCGCATGGAGGTCACCGGTGGGACTTTTCGTAATTTGAAAAAATATACTGTGCTATATGGAGAAGTCCAGGCGATCAAGTATTCACGTCTGGATGATACCAGAGGCACCCTGTCCATCGCTTGGGACGGGCAGGACGGTCCGCTCACGACTGAGTTCGAGTTCAAGGACTGGAGAAAGCTGAACCATTATTGCATCATCCCGTTCGTGATCCGTCATCTGGCACAGCGACCGATCAGGATCTTCCTCGACTTCCCGGAACAGGATCTGGAGAAGATGCGGCGCAGATTCGGTCCGGTGGACTGGGATGAGCTTTTTGAGAAGTGTGGTGCCAGCCGGGTGAATGCGGTCAGACAGCTACATGCACACTATGCGATCCCCGCGAAGGAGGGGCGGAAGCTGGTGGATGCGGCGTTCGAGGGACGTCAGTTGCGAAGGTACGAAGAAGATCCGGAGTTGGCACTCACCGATCTGGTGAAGATCAGGTTCCAGTAAAGGCGTTGATGATCCATAGAGATATCCCCCACCAGAGCTGTCTGGTGGGGGTTTTGTATAGGGGGGAGAATGTGTGAACGATAAGGACACGGTCTATAAAGAATTGAGGATCGAGACTGGTGGTGCAGAGGATGCGGTGCTGGGTATGGTGGAGTCTTTGGCAGGAGTACAGGAAGCTCTGGACCAAATTGTTGAGAAAATGGGTGCCTTTGTCGTGTTGATGACACCACAAACAGATAATGTATTCAATAACCTGATGGATGGTGTAGATGGCTTCAATAAGCTCGCGGACGGAAGAAGTAATGTGGAGGACATATTTGAGGCCATCAATGAAGGGTTAGAAAAGTGCGAGGGTGAAGACTTTAGCATTTTTAAAGCATTGATCCCGGAAACAGAGGAATTGACTACAACGCTGTGTGAGAAAACAAAAGAACTAGCAGGAGTTTTCGACACAAGTGCTGCGGCGATGTGGCTCCAGAATGCGGCGACGACGGCGTGGAATGGGGTCAGTTCCGTGGCTGCAACGGTGACAGCTGCTTTTGGTGCAGCGGTAAATTTTCTTACCTCTCCAATAGGTCTGGTGGTCGTAGCGGTGGCGGCGTTGATCGCGATCATCGCTGTATTGGTAGCAAACTGGGATACGGTGAAGGCTGGTTTGGTCGCGGGCTGGGAGGCTGTGAAGACAGCGTTCGGTGCGGCGGTGGAGTGGATCGGGGGTGTGGTCCAGAGCGGTATCGGGGTGGTCCAGAGGGTGTTCCAGAGTGTGGATGATTTCCTTCAAAATGTGTTCGCGGTCAGTTGGTCGGAGAAGTTCGGCTTCTTCGGGGGCGTGCTGGATGCGTTCTTTGCCAATGTCGAAAATATCTGGAACGCGGTGAAGACGGTGTTCCAAGGCGTGGTGCAGTTCGTCAGCAGTGTGTTCGCTGGGGACTGGAAGGGTGCCTGGGATGGGATCGTGACGATCTTCACAGGTATCTGGGATGGCATCGTGGCGTATCTGAAGATCCCGATCAATGCGGCCATCGGTGTGCTGAACGGATTTTTGAATCATGTGGAGGCCATCGTGAATGCGGTGATCGGACTGCTGAACGGGATCTCGGTAGAGGTGCCGGATCGGGAGATCTTCGGGGATCTGGCGGGCAAGGCCTTTGGCTTCCAGCTGGCACCGGTGGCACTTCCCCGGATCCCGTTGTTGGCCAAGGGTGCGGTGTTGCCGGCGAATCGGCCGTTTTTGGCGATGGTGGGCGATCAGCGGCAGGGGACCAATGTGGAGGCGCCGTTGGCGACCATACAGGAAGCGGTGGCGTTGGTGATGGGCGATCAGGTGGCGGCTATGATGGCCGGGTTCCGGGAGGTGGTCCGGGAGCAACAGGCCCTCCGGGCCGCGGTGGAAGGGATCGAGGTCGGTGATGAGGTGATCGGTCGGGCCGCTGTGCGGTATGGAGAGCGGATGGCTGTGGTGAAGGGGAGCTGACGATGGACGGAGGGTGCCCCCCGCAGTCGCCAGCGGCGACAGCTACCCCGGAGGGGGAGCCGGGGCCCCTTCGGGGCGGCCTCTCCCGCCCCCGAAGGGGGCGACGGCGAAGGACAGCCAGCCGCCCTACGGGAGATTGGTCGTTTTTTGGGGGGATCGCCACGTCGCTTTGCTCCTCGCGATGACAGTGTATTTGGGGGGAGGGGTATTTTTGCAGATGTGGGAGTTGCCGGAGAGGGCTTGGGTCGGGGGCGTGGAGTACCGGATCCATGGGGACTTTCGGGATATTTTGAGGATATTCAGGTATTTGGACGATCCGGAGCTGGCAGAGCCGGTCCGGTGGGCGATCGCTTTGGCGCTGTTCTATGAGGGGCAGATCCCTCAGGAGCATCAGGCTGAGGCGGTCGCTTTTTTGGTGGAGTTCATCCGGTGCGGACAGAGCGAGGCGAAGCCCGGGCCGAAGCTTTTGGACTGGGAGCAGGACGCGGCGGTGATCGTGGCGGATGTGAACAGGGTGGCCCGGACCGAGGTCCGGGCGTTGCCTTTTTTGCATTGGTGGACCTTCATGGCGTATTTCAACGCGGTTGGGGAAGGTCAGCTCTCTACGCTGGTATCCATCCGGGATAAGCTGGCCCGGGGGAAGAAGCTGGAGAAATGGGAGCAGGAGTTCTATCAGAAGAACAAAAGCCGGGTGGATCTGCGGAAACGGTATTCGGCGGCGGAGCTCGCGGAGCGGGAACGGCTGGAGCGGATGCTGGGGTGATCCCCCGGTCGGCGCTGACAGGTCCTTCGGGGCGAGGGGCGGTCTCTTCGGAGTGAGGGGACGGGAGACCGCCCCCTACGAGGAGGGGCGCGGCCTGGGGGCCGCGAAGGGCGGGTCGGTGACCCGCCCCTACGGAGAT
>JAFNXT010000355.1 GCA_017378975.1 Oscillospiraceae bacterium | reverse complement strand
TTTTACATGGAGGAAATGTTTTTAGCAGATCGTTCGCAACAGGCGGATGGACTGGGGGGAGATCTGTCGATATTGAGAAATGGTCATCCTGTCATCGCATCGGGTCCTGCCGTGTGTAGGGCGGGGGCTCGCCCCCGCCGCTGTTTTTCGCCCCGCGCTTTCCTTTTGGCGGGGATCGTGTTATCATGGAGGAAAGGATGTGATAGCGTGAGTTATTCTGATTGTATGCTTTGCCCCCGGCGGTGCGGTGTGGACCGGACGGCGGGGGAGCGGGGCTTTTGCGGTTGCCCGGATGGGGCGCTGGTGGCGAAATATATGATCCACCGCTGGGAGGAACCGGCGCTGGCCGGGGAGGGCGGCAGTGGTGCCGTGTTTTTCGGCGGGTGCTCCCTCGGCTGTGTGTACTGCCAGAACCGGACGATCTCCGGCGGTCCCGTGGGGGAGCCGGTGGATGGGGCCGGTCTGCGGCGGATCTTCCACGAACTGATCCGGCAGGGGGCCGAGAATATCGATCTGGTGACCCCTACCCATTTCCTGCCCACAGTATTGGAAGCGCTGGAAGCGCCTCTGCCGGTGCCGGTGGTGTATAACTGCGGCGGCTATGAGCTGGAAGGAACGGTCCGGCGGCTGGAAGGCAAGGTGGATATCTGGCTCCCGGACCTCAAATATTCCGACCACCGGCTGGCCCGGCGGCTGTCCGGCGCGGCGGACTATTGGGAGACCGCCACCGCCGCGATCCGGCAGATGGTCCGCCAGACCGGGCCTGTCCGCTGGGAAGGTGACAAGGTGGCGCGGGGCGTGATCGTGCGCCATCTGATCCTGCCGGGACAGGTGGAGAACTCCCTGAAGGTACTGGACTGGCTGGGGGACACCTTCGCCCCCGGGGAGGTGCTGGTGAGCCTCATGCGGCAGTATACCCCCATGCCCGGGATGGAGCCGCCCCTGGACCGGACGGTGACGGACGAGGAATACGACGCGGTGCTCAGTTGGATGATGCTCAATGATCTCCACGGCTTCGTGCAGGAGGACAGCGCGGCGGATACGGGATATATACCGGAGTTTTGACGCGGTGATCCAAAATGCGTGATGCATCCTTGTTTGGTGAGTGATCGGATAGTTTCGTCCGTTATAGGAGTGGAGGGGACTTCCCCATGAACAAGGAGGGATCGTTATGAAGAAGGTTTGGATCGTCGTTTTGGTCCTTGTGGCGGTGCTGGCGGTGTTGCTGGTGCCGGTGAAGGAGACGCTGGGAGGCGTTTCGGAGTATCGGGCCCTGAGCTACCGGCTGGTGTGCTGGGAGGACGGGACCCGTAGTTTGTACGGTCCCTGGGACCGTGGGACTTCTTTGGCAGAGCTACGGCAGGAGGCCGGGAAGCTGGAACGCTTCACCGCCACAGTGCTGGAGCTGACGGATACCGTGGCGCTGGTGGAGCCCGTGGGCGACACGCCCCAGTGCGACAAGATCAGCTTCTCTGTGGCCCGGCTCCCGGACATCGGAGCCAAGGTGGGCTCTGAAGTGGAGCTTGCCTATGACGGGCTCATGCGGGAAACGTACCCGGCTTCCATCGATGTGCTGGAGTGGCGGCTGGCCAAAGATATGCGGCACAGGCCCTATGAGGGCATCTGGCTGGACAGGGCCACGGCGAAGGTCTATGATACCCAGATCTTCACGGACATCGTGATCACAGAGATCTATGCCGACTGCTTCTTCGCCCGGTGTGTGATCCCCATGCCCTATACCATCAAGCTCAACGGCGTGCTGTCGGAGGACTGGTGCGTGGGGGATCAGGTCATCACCACCTATGAGGAGGCGTACTACGACGAAGACACCGGCCGGGTGGAGGTGGACTTCCTGTCCGTGGCGCCCAGCGACTTCGAGTTGGACTCTGATGTCTGCTATAAGCCTGTGATCTGTCTGTATCCTGAGGAACGAACGGAGGTCGAGGTGACGCTGGCTCCCACCGGAGGGCTGACCTGCACCTACCCCAAATATGACGGAGGCTGGCACGTCACCGCGGACCCGGACGGGACCCTGACAGACGAGGCCGGACAGACCTACAACTATCTGTACTGGGAGGGTCTGACCTATGCCCGGTACGACATGAGCCGGGGCTTCTGCGTCCGGGGCGAGGATACGGCGGCCTTTTTGGAGGACGCACTGGCCCGGCTGGGGCTGACCCGGAAGGAGGCCAACGAGTTCATCGTCTACTGGCTTCCCCTGATGGAGCCCAATGCCTACAATGTGATCTCTTTCCAGCAGGAAGCCTACACGGCGCAGGCCCCTCTGGAGATCTCCCCTACGCCGGATACCCTGATCCGGGTGTTCATGACATGGCAAGGGAGCGAGGCGTTCGTAGCGGTCGCACCGCAGGACCTGACGGCCCCGGAGCGACAGGGCTTCACCGCCGTGGAATGGGGCGGAACGGCGCTGGCCGGGGGATAGTTGGGGCGTTTTGGGCGTTTTGTTGCAAAATGTTCATAAAAATAATTGGTTTTTCTTTAGATCGCCCCTTGCAAAACCTTGTGCAGGGTGCTATAATGGTCATGAATTAAGGTAGACTAGAGGAAAGAGAGGGGTTCAGCCCCTCTCTTTTTTATGAAAGAGGCGATGAAAATTGAAGATCACTGAACTGGTGGCCAGCTTCGCTCAGCCTATCGTGGAGGGGCTGGGGTGCAGTCTTTGGGATGTGGAGTATGTCCGGGAAGGCTCCGAGCGGTTCCTGCGGCTCTACATCGACAAGGAAGGCGGCGTGGACATCACCGACTGCGAGGCCATCTCCCGGGCGGTGGATCCGGTGCTGGACGAGAAGGACCCGATCCCCGAGTCCTATCATTTCGAGGTCTGCTCCGCGGGGCTCGAGCGGGCGCTGAAGCGGCCCGGCGATTTCGAACGCTTCATGGGCAGTCCCATCATGGTCAAGCTCTATCGGCCCCATAACGGGCTCAAGGAGTTCCCCGGCATCCTCCGGGGCTATGACGACGGCAAGGTCACCGTGGAATGCGGTAAGGAGACGATCACATTTGAAAAGTCCCAGGTGGCGTTGGTCCGCCTGCGGGTAGAGTTCTGATAGGAGGAGTTTTCCCATGGCAAGAAATACGAGAGCCAAGAAGCAGCCTGAGGCCCACAAGATCGACGTGCCGGAGTTTTTCGCCGCGCTGCGCGATCTGGAGAAGGTCAAGGGCATCCCTGTGGATTACATGCTCGAGCGCATGAAGCAGGCCCTGACCAACGCCTACCGCAAGGACCGGGAGGACCGTCGGGACGTTCCTGCTGAGAACGTGGTGGTGGATATCTCCGAGCAGAACGGTATCACCATGTTCCAGGTCAAGACCGTGGTGGAGGAGCTGGAGGATACCGCGCTGGAGATCCACATCGACACCGCCCGGAACCTGGACCCCCATGTGCAGGTGGGCGACACCGTCAGCATCCCTGTGGCGGTGGAGAAGCTCAGCCGCATCGCCGCCCAGACCGCCAAGCAGGTGGTGATCCAGGGCATCCGGGAAGCGGAGCGTGGCATGGTCTACGAGAGCTATTCCAACAAGGCGCAGGAGCTGCTCACCGGCACCGTCCTGCGGATCGATCCCAGCGGTGATATGATCGTCACCGTGGGCACCGGTAATGAGAAGCACAACGCCATCCTGCGCACCAGTGAGCAGATCCCCGGCAAGATCTACCGTGAGGGCGAGAAGATCCGGGTCTATGTGCTCGAGGCCCGTCAGAGCACCCGCAGCACCAATGTGTATGTGTCCCGGACCCATCCCAATCTGGTCCGCCGTCTGTTCGAGCTGGAGACCCCCGAGATCGCGGAGGGTCAGGTGGAGATCCGGAACATCGCCCGTGAGGCCGGTTCCCGCTCCAAGATGGCGGTCCGTGCCGCCATGGAGGGCATCGATCCCGTGGGTGCCTGCGTCGGTCCCCGTGGCGGCCGTGTGGGTGCCGTCGTGGAGGAGCTCCATGGCGAGAAGATCGACATCATCGTTTGGAGCGAAGATCCCTGCGAGTATGTCAAGGCAGCCCTCAGCCCTGCTGATGTGCTGAGTGTGACCCCCGTTCCCGGTCAGAAGGCCTGCAAGGTTCTGGTCCCCGATGACCAGCTGTCCCTGGCCATCGG
>JAFNXT010000354.1 GCA_017378975.1 Oscillospiraceae bacterium | reverse complement strand
GGGCGGTCTTGGTCTCGGAGGCGGTCTTCAGGGCACGGATCTGGCCGTCCAGCTCCAGGATACGGTCGATGGTAGCGTCACAGTCCACTTCCTTGGCCTTCAGAGCGGCCTTGACGGCAGCAGGGTCTTCTTTGATACGTTTGATATCCAGCATGGTCATTATCTCCTTTTGGGGTGGATGATATATCATTTGTAGGGGCGAGCATCGCTCGTCCGTTTTGCTCGTCGGGGTGCTGTCCGGACGACCGATGGTCGCCCCTACAGTCACTTTTTGATCTGCATCAATGCATCCAGCAGGGTCTGCAGGTCGTCCTGACCGTAGAACTCCAGCTCGAAGCGGCCTTTGCGTTTGCCGTTGACGATCTTCACGCCACGGCCGAGGTGCTTGCTCAGGCTTTTCTCGCACTCGGCCACATAATCGATGGCCAGCGTGACTTCCTTCTCCGGTGCCGGGGCTTTGGACATGTTCTTGCACAACAGCTCCGCCTGACGGACGGACAGGCCCAAAGCGATGATCTTCTGGGCGGCTTCCATCTGCTTCTTGTCGGTCTTCAGAGACAGGATCGCACGGGCGTGACCTGCGGACAGGTCACCGGCCCGGAGCTTTTCCAGCACCTCCGGGCACAGGCCCAGCAGTCGCAGGGCGTTGGCCACCGTGGGACGGGACTTGCCCACCCGGCCGGCGGCTTCCTCCTGAGTCAGACCGTAGCTTTCGATCAGCTTCTGGTAGCCAAGGGCTTCTTCCACCGGGTTCAGGTCCTGACGCTGGAGGTTCTCGATCAATGCCAGCTCCATGGCCTTCTTGTCATCGGCCTCGATGATGTATACCGGTACATTGTCCAGCCCCGCCTGCCGTGCGGCACGCCAGCGGCGTTCACCGGCGATGATCTGGTAGTAACCGTTGCTCAGCTCCCGGACCGTCAGGGGCTGGAGGATGCCGTGGGTGGCGATGGATTCCGTCAGCTCCTGCAGTTCCTCCTCCGGGAAGTCCTGCCGGGGCTGTTCCGGGTTGGGCTCTACCTTATAGAGCGGCAGCTCCTGATAGGGGCCTTTGGCGGTGGCTACCGGCTCTTCGCCGAAGTCGCCCAGCAACGCACCC
The DNA here is from genome assembly GCA_017378975.1 of Oscillospiraceae bacterium. Lineage (GTDB taxonomy): Bacteria > Bacillota > Clostridia > Oscillospirales > Oscillospiraceae > Faecousia. Next base: position 4,756 of record JAFNXT010000354.1, on the reverse strand, counting down.
AGACCCTTGCCCAAACCTTTGGGGGATGCCATAGGTATCATTCCTTTCTCTGTTGTAGGGCGGGGGCTTGCCCCCGCCGGTGCTTTTGCGAAGCAAAAACACACAAGGCAGCTGATAGGCCGACGTTCGTCGGCGGCGGGGGCAAGCCCCCGCCCTACCTTTATAATTTCGCTTTGAACTCTTCTGCCATGGCCTTGTAGGCCTGACTGCCACGGCTGGATCTGTCGTAGGCAGTCACGGGGATGCCGTGGCTGGGGGCTTCCGCCAGACGGATGTTCCGGGGGATCACGGTGGAGAACACCTTGCCCGGGAAGTGCCGCCGGACTTCCTCCGCTACCTGCGCGCAGAAGTTGGTGCGGCCGTCGTACATGGTCAGGGCCACGGCGAAGATCTCCAGTCTGGGGTTGATCTTCCGCTTCACCATCCGAAGGGTGCTCATGAGGTCCGACAGACCCTCCAGCGCGAAGTATTCACACTGGACCGGCACAAGGATGGAATCCGCGGCGCACAGGCCGTTGAGGGTCAGCATCTCCAGCGAGGGCGGACAGTCGATGAAGATCACATCATAGAACTGCTCTACCTTCTTCAGGGCTTTCTCCAACTGATGCTCCCGATGCTCCGCGCCGATCAGCTCCACCGCCGCGCCGGCCAGATCCGCCGAGGAGGGCAGGACATCGCCGTAGGGCGTATGGACGATGGCATCCTTGGCAGGCACATCGTTGATGATCACATCATAGACCGAATGCTTGATCTTACGCTTGTCCACGCCCAGACCGGAGCTGGCGTTGGCCTGCGGATCGAAATCACACAGCAGGACCCGGACACCAAGGTCATGGAGCGCGGCGGTCAGGTTCACGGCGGTGGTGGTCTTACCCACTCCGCCCTTTTGGTTCACAACGGCGATCGTTTTTGCCATCGTCCGCCTCCTTATCTGTATATCGGCTGTTTCACGTGAAACAGCAGGTCGGTGGATGTTTCACGTGAAACATCTCAGCCCACCGGATCTCCGGCGGTGCTGTAATTCTGTCCGGGCTGGACCGCTTCCGGAGCCCGCTCCAGACGCTGGAGCAGGACCCATGTGGTGATGGCGAAAGCCACGGACACCGCCGCCAGGAGCAGGCTCACCGCCCACAGGAGCTTCCGCAGTCGGAGCACCTGTTCTTCGGGCTTCGGTGCCTTCCGGGTGGAGGAACGCTTGACCACGGTGTTGGGGGTATGGGTGGGCAGTACCACCGGGGTGGCAGGATCCACCGGGGCCGTTTCCATATCCGCAAGACAGTCTTTACAAAAGGCCTGTCCCAACGCGATCTCACGGCCGCATTTCAAACAATTCATGGCATACCCTCCTTTGGTCCGGCGTTACGCTTTATTGTACTATATATTTTTGGTTTCGTAAATAGGAGGAACAGGTTTTTTTCGAGATGTAGGGCGAAGGCATGCCCTTGCCCCACAGGGGGATCGGCGCGACCGTAGGGCGGGGGCTTGCCCCCGCCGCTGTTTTTCGCATTGCGAAAAACAGATCGCCCACTGTGTGGGCGATAGGGACGGGAGACCCGTCCCCTACGGATGTATCGTCCCGTGGATGCACGGTCCTGTCGGACCGTGACGGCGAGGGCATGCCCTCGCCCTACGGATGGGGGACGCATAAGGTGGTGGGAAATAATTCTGCGAACCCTATTGACAATCACGTGACCATATGATATTATCATGACACCACATTAAAGGAGGTGTTATGGATGCAATGGACCATCCCCGGTACGGTATTGACCGGCCAGCGTGAGGACGCGGCTCTGGTGGAGCAGCAGGTCGGTTCCATGTTCCTTGGCGGAGGCATCGCGCTCAGTCAGGTGGCCTCGGTGACGGGACTGGAGCCTTATACGATCCAGAATTGGGTCAAGCGGGGCTTCCTGACGCCGCCGGAGCGGAAGCGTTACACGTTGCGCCAGCTTTGCCGGATCATCAACATCAATATGCTCAAGTCCGTCCTGCCTTTGGAGCAGATCTGCGGATTGCTGAGCTACGTCAACGGTGACCTCTGCGACGAGAGCGATGACATGATCGACGATTCCAAGCTGTATTTCATGTTCCTGCGGATCGTGTCCCAGTATTCCGTCATGCACAGCCCCGAGGGACGGGACCGTCTGATCGCGCAGGAGCTGGAAGGCTATCAGGAGCCGGTGCCCGGTGCCAAGGAGCGTGTGGAGAAGGTGCTCCGGATCTTTCTGACGGCTTGGGCCTCTGCCCAGCTCCGTCTGCTGACAGAAAACATGGTCGCTCAGCTTTGACTATATTATAATGTATAGGAGGAAAAATAAATGGAAAACAACACATATCGCTGGTCCGCCGCCGGCGGAAGTAACGACTTCGACTGGAAGAAGCTTTTGAAGATCGGCGCGGTGGTCGCTGTGCTGGTGGCGGTGGTGGTGGCGGGGTTCACCTGCTTCTACACCGTGGATGACAAACAGCAGGCGGTGGTGACCACCTTCGGGAAGGTCACGGACATCACCGACCCCGGTCTGCACTTCAAGGCCCCCTTCGGGATCCAGAAGGTCAAGAAGGTGGACGTGAACGTGTACCAGAAAATCGAGATCGGTTATGAGACCGACGGCTACGGCAACGAGATCGTGAAGACCAACGAGAGCGCCATGATCACCGGCGATTACAACATCGTCAACGTGGACTTCTTCGTGGAGTACAAGATCTCCGATCCGGAGCAATACCTGTACTCCTCCACCTCCCCGGAGCTGATCCTGCGGAACCTGATCCAGAGCCAGATCCGGAACGTGGTAGGCTCCGCCTCCGTGGACAGCGTGCTGACCGACGGTAAGGAGAGCATCCAGATGCGGGTCAAGGAGCTGGTGACCCAGATCCTGGCGGACTACGACATCGGCCTGACGCTGGTGGATGTCCGCATCCAGGACGCCGAGCCCCCTACGGTGGCTGTCATCGAGGCCTTCAAGGCCGTGGAGACCGCCAAACAGCAGGCGCAGGCCGTGGTCAACGACTCCATCGCCTATGAGAACGCCCAGCTTCCTGCCGCCGATGCCAAGGTGGACAAGCTGCTCCGTGAGGCCGAGTACCAGAAGACCGCCCGTATCAACGAGGGCGTCCAGCAGGTGGCCATGTTCACTGCCATGTACGAGCAGTATGCCAAGGACCCGGACATCACCACCGCCCGTATGTATTATGAGACCGTCTCCAAGATCCTGCCCGGTGTGAAGCTCTATATCAACACCGGCTCCGGCGAGGGCAACGACGTACAGATGCTCCTGCCTCTGGAGAGCCTGATGGGAGGTAACTAAACTATGAAAAAATGGATCATTTTAGGTATCGTGGTCATCCTGCTGACCATCGTCGGCAGCAGCTCCATGTATGAGGTCCGGGAGGACCAGTATGCCTGCGTGTTCCGGTTCTCCGAGATCGTGGACACCCAGGAGACCGCCGGCCTGCACTTCAAGATCCCCTTCGTGGATTCCGTGAAGTATTTCCCCAAGGCCACCATGCTCTACGACATCCCCCCTTCCGAGGTGCTGACGCTGGATAAGCAGAACATGACCGTGGACTGCTACATCCTGTGGAGCATCTCCGACCCCCAGCAGTTCTACCGTGCCGTGGGCAACACCAACGAAGCCGAGGAGCGTCTCAACGCCATCACCTACTCCGTGCTCAAGCGCTCCATGGGTACGCTGGCCCAGGCCGACATCATCAACATGGAGGACGGCGGCGAGCGCAACGAGATCTATGAGGGCATCGCCACCAGCGTGGACAGCCAGACCAAGGTCTACGGCATCCATGTGGAGGATGTGAAGATCAAGCAGTTCGACCTGCCTGAGAGCAACCTGAACGCCGTCTACGAGCGTATGATCTCCGAGCGGAACCAGATGGCCGCCGGTTACACCGCCGACGGCAGTAAGAAGGCCACCCTGAAGCGCAACGAGGTGGACCAGACCGTGAACATCATGATCTCCAATGCCGAGGCCGAGGCCGCCAAGCTGGTAGCCGAGGGCGAAGCGGAGTACATGAAGCTTCTGGCGGATGCCTATGGCACGCAGGAGAAGAAGGACTTCTACGAGTTCATGCTGGCGCTGGACGCTCTGGAGCAGAGCCTGACCGGTCAGGAGAAGACCGTGATCCTGGACGCCGATTCCGAGCTGGGCAAGATCCTCATGGGAGCCGCCAATGCTGGATAAGCTGAAGGCCGTAGCCTCCCGATTCGAGGAGCTGTGTGCCAGGTCCGAACAGCCGGAGTTCTTCGCCGACCCCCAGCGGGCGGCGAAGCTCCTGCGTGAGAAGAACGACTTAGAGCCCGTCGTGGAGAGCTACCATGCCTATATGGCCGCCTGCCGGGACATGGAGGAAGCGCAGGAGCTCATGTCGGACCCGGATATGAAGGAATTATGTCAACTGACCTTCCAGCAGGCCAAGGAGGACAGGGAGCGGCTGTACCGCCAGCTCCAGATCCTGCTCCTGCCCAAAGATCCCAACGATGACAAAAGCGTGATCATGGAGATCCGGGGCGGTGTGGGCGGTGAGGAGAGCGCCCTCTTCGCCCACAGCCTGTTCCGGATGTACTCCATGTACGCCGCCCGGATGGGCTGGAAGGTCCAGCTCCTGAATTACAATGATACGGAGCTGGGTGGCGTGAAGGAAGCGGACTTCGTGATCGAGGGCCGTGGGGCATGGTCCCGGCTGAAGTATGAATCCGGGGTCCACCGGGTCCAGCGGGTACCGGAGACGGAATCCGGCGGACGGGTCC
>JAFNXT010000353.1 GCA_017378975.1 Oscillospiraceae bacterium | reverse complement strand
GTAGTCGACCGTAACGTTTTTTATGTTGATCAAAAAGTTTCAATTATTCGGCATTGACCTGTATTATACGAATATCCTGTGAAGAATTACGGCGATTTCCCATATTGCCATGGACCTGAGGGCTCTGGTATAATGACGTTCCCAATGATGGAGCGAGGAAGGAGTGAGGAGGATGTACTCAGCCGCGTTTGCCTGGGCCAGGGCCATCAGTTATGTGGAAGAACAGCTTGGAGCACTGATCACCACGACGTGGCTCGATGATGCCGAGATCATCGGGTTGGAGGATGACAAGCTGATCATCTGCAGCCCCTCTGATTTCAGACGGGAGCAGATCCGCCGGAACTGTCAGAGATATATCGAAGAAGCGCTCAAGGAGCTGTATAAGCGGGACATCCAACTGGTGGTCTGGGGAAGGTCGGAATTACAGGAGCATCGTGACACGAAAGCCATAGGGCCTGTGTGGATCCGTGACCCTAATTTCAGTTTCGAAAACTTCATCGCCGGCACATCGAACCCGATCCCGCTGAGGGCAGCCATACACGTTGCCCGGCATCCCGGGGATCCTGTTTATGACCCTTTATACTTATACGGAGCCCCCGGCGTGGGGAAGACCCATTTGCTTTACGCCATCGCCAATGCGGTGGCAGAAAGGTTCCCGGAAAAGAAGCTCGTTTATGTGAGAGGGGAGCAGTTCACCAATGAACTGGTCCGTGCCATCCAGACCTCCGGCACCATGAGCTTCAAGAAGCGGTACCGGGAAGCGGATGTGCTTTTGGTGGACGATATCCAGTTCATCGCCGGTAAGGAAAGCACGCAGGAGGAATTTTTCCATACCTTCAACCATCTGTACGAGCATGGGAAGCAGATCGTCATCACATCGGACCGCAGGCCCAGTGATATGGCCACATTGGAAGACCGGTTGAAAGGTCGATTCGGTGTGGGGGTCATGGTGCAGATCACGCCGCCGGATGCGGATACCCGTGTTCTGATCGTCCGGGATAAGGCGAAGAAGCTGGGGCTCGGTCTGGATGAAGCTTCTGTGGAGCATATCGCTCACAAGCTGTGTGATGATGTCCGGCAGATCGAAGGTGGGCTCCATAAGATCCGTGCCTTCCATGATCTGTCGGATATGCCCCTGACGGTGGAGCATATCACGCAGGTCCTTGCGGATATGGGCAGCTCCGGGACCGAGGCGCCGATCGACGCGGATACGGTGCTTCGCTATGTTTGCCGTTACTACGGCGTGGAGCAGAAGCAGATCATGAGCCAGCAGAGGAGCAGGAACGTTGCTGAGCCACGCCGGGTGGCCATGTATCTGATCCGGTCCCTTACCAAACTGTCCTTCCCGGATATCGGCCGGTATTTCGGACGGGACCATGGGACGGTCCATCATGCCGTGAAGAAAATGGAGAGTGATCTGAAGTCCGACGGTGGCAGGCTGGCGGCGGTCCTGCAGGATATCGAGGCCAGCATCAAATCGAACACATGACGCTTCTCCCTTGCATTGGGAAGGTGATCGTGATATGATGGAAGAAAAAACGGGAGGTCTTCTTATGGCAGTTTCTACGCCCAAAAGTTATCGAAATCAGGTGATGTACAGCGTTTATGTGCGGAACCACACGCCGGAGGGGACCTTTCAGGCCCTTCGCCGGGATCTGGGACGGATCCGGGGGCTGGGTGTGGATGTGATCTGGCTCATGCCGATCCATCCCATCGGGGAAAAGGCCCGGAAGGGGACCTTAGGCAGTCCCTATGCGATCCGGGACTATCGGGCCGTGAATCCGGAATACGGCACCATGGAGGACTTCAAGGCGCTGGTGGACGATATCCACGCGTTGGGCATGAAGTGCATCATCGATGTGGTGTACAACCACACCTCGCCGGATTCCTGGCTGGTGGAGCACCATCCGGAGTGGTTCTATCATAAGCCTGACGGGAGCTTCGGCAATCATGTGGGAGACTGGTCCGATATCGTGGATCTGGACTACACCAACCGGGATCTGTGGGACTATCAGATCGGGACGCTGAAGCAGTGGGCCCAGATCGTGGATGGGTTCCGGTGCGATGTGGCACCGCTGGTGCCGCTGGCCTTCTGGAAGGAGGCACGGGAAGCGGTGGAGGAGATCCGGCCCGGTTGTCTGTGGCTCAGTGAGTCGATCGAGCCGGAGTTCATCCGGTATCTTCGTGGACAGGGGCTGGTGGCCCATTCCGACTGCGAGATGTATCAGGTCTTCGATCTTTGCTACGATTACGATATCTACGGGATCTTCCGGGCTTATCTGGAGGGGAAGGTGCCCCTGTCTGCTTACGCCGAGGCGGTGAACAGGCAGGAGAGCATGTATCCGGAAAACTTCGTGAAGCTTCGTTATCTGGAGAACCATGACGTGGCCCGGGCGGCCATGATGATCCCGGAGGTCGCCATGCGGCTGAACTGGACGGCCTTCCTCTACTTCCAGAAGGGCATGACCATGCTCTTCGGCGGACAGGAGAAGGGCGTGGCCCACCGGCCGGATCTGTTCAACAAGGACGACGTGGTCTGGAACACGGGCTGGGACGATACGGACCTTCTGCGGCGGCTGGCCCAGATCAAAAGAGATCCGATCTTCACCGACAGTATGTACAAGGTCACGGCGCTTCCCAGAGATGTGATGCTGGCGGTCCATGAAAAGGACGGCAAGAAGCTGATCGGTGTGTTCAGTCTCCGGGGAGAAGCGTCCCTTGTGGAGGTGTGGCTACCGGACGGGCAGTATGAGGATCTGATCACCGGAGATCCGGTGGAGGTCTACGGCGGTCGGCTCAGCACCGATGGGTCCCCGATCGTGATAAGAGCATAAAAAGCTGTCATCTCGAGGAGGTCCAGAGGACCTCCTCGAGATGACAGCTTTTTATGTATCGATGGGATGCTCCTGGATGTAGCGGTCCAGGATCTGGCAGGCCAGGATCACCATGCGGGCACAGGGGCGCTTTTGGTAGAACTCCTGCGTCCGGGGCGTGGGGTTCGGGTCTGAGGGGGGATTTTTCAGGATCTCCCGACAGACGATACTGCCGGCTTCGGACTTGAATTGGGCGGCCAGCTCCTGGATACGGGCGTAGTGGGCTTTTTTGTCAGTGTCATCGGTGGTGTTGGTATAGCCGTAGAGCAGTCCTGCGACCATGAACATACCGCTGACGGCACCGCAGACCTCACGGAGGCGGCCCATGCCGCCGCCGAAGGAGGATGCCATCCGGGCGGAGAAGTCCGGGGTCAGGCCGGTGAGGTCGCAATAAGCGACTGCCACGGCCTGCGCGCAGTTATAGCCGTCCAAAAACAGTTCGGCGGCGTGGATGCTGTGATCCATACTTTTTACCTCATTTCTTTCGCAGTTCCCAGAAGGCCACGGCGCTGGCGGCGGCCACGTTCAGGCTGTCTACGCCATGGTACATGGGGATCTTCACGGTATAGTCGCATTGGGCGATGGTGGTATCGGTGAGCCCGTCTCCTTCGCTTCCGAGGATCACCGCCAGCTTCTCTTCCGCGGCCAGCCGGGGATCGTCGATGGATACGGAGTCGTCGCTGAGGGCCATGGCGGCGGTCTTGAAGCCAAGGTCACGGAGCTTACGCATGCCGGGCTCCGGCCAGTCATGGATGGAGTCCCCAAGGAAGGTCCAGGGGATCTGGAATACGGTGCCCATGCTGACCCGGGCACTGCGGCGGTACAGGGGGTCCGAAGAGCCGGGGGTCAGCAGTACCGCATCCATGCCGAGAGCGGCGGCGGAGCGGAAGATCGCGCCAACGTTGGTGGGGTTCTGGACGTTCTCAAGGATGGCGATCCGCTGGGCACCGGAGAGCACTTCCTCCACAGAGGGCAGGGGAGGGCGGCCCATGGCGCACAGGACACCACGGGTGAGTTGGAAGCCTGTGAGCTGGCACAGCACGTCCCGGTCGGCGGTGTAGAGCGGGATATCACCGCACTGGGCGATGATCTCTTTGGCGGCACCGTCGATGTCTTTGCGTTCCATGAGGAGCGATACCGGTTTGTAGCCACCGTCCAGCGCACGCTGGATCACTTTGGGACTTTCGGCGATGAACATGGCCTTGGCAGGCTCGAAGCGGTTCAGGAGTTGGGCTTCCGTGAGTCGGGCGTAGACGTCCAGCGCCGGATCGGAGAAGTCGGTGATCTCGATGATATCTGCCATGTCAAGCCCTCGGAAGGTCCACCACGGTGTAGTCGTGGGCGGTGGCCGGGAGGATGGTATCGATCAGGTCCCGGGTGGACAGGCTCAGGCTGGCGGTGTTGACACAGGGGTGACAGCCGATCATCTGACTATCCAGAAGCTCCCGGTCGATCAGCAGGCGGACATGATGCTCCCAATCGTTCATGAGCCCAAGGACGCTGAGGGAGCCCGGGGTGATGTCAAGGAATCGCTCCATATACTCGCCGTCAGCGAAGGACAGTCGGGAGGTGCCGATCTGTTTGGACAGGATGCTGGTCTTGAAGGGTTTATCACCGGGCAGGAGCAGGAGGTAGAAGTCGGTACACTGGCGGTTGCACAGCAGGAGGTTTTTGCACATGGTGGTGCCCAGCACCTGATCGATGGCCACACAGGCTTCCATGGTCATGGCGGCTTCGTGGTCCACCCGGCCGTAGGAGATGCCGAGACGGTCCAGAAAGTCGTAGGTGCGGAGCTCCTTGTCTAAACGGCCGCCAAGATCGGCAGGGCGGCCCTGAGAAAGCTGCATAGGAGATACCTTCTTTCGTGGTTTTTCCTTATTATACTACGATCCGGGGATCAAATCAAATAAAATAAACGGACCCGTCCGGTGCTGTGCCGGACGGGTCCGTTGATTTGGGTCATGCGAACAGGGCGAAATATTCCTTGGCGTAGTAGCCGTAGACTGCGGTGGCCTTGGCGAAGGCCTGCTGAGCATCACCGTCGGTAGCGGCCTTGGTGGAGCAGTATTTGCCCAGAGAATAGGAGATGATACCGGTGGTCACGGTCTTACCGCCTGAGGTGAAGACGCAGGAAACGTAATAGGTCTTATCCATATCCTGCGCCGCGATGTTGGGGACCTGTCCCCAGTACTGGTCGCCGGCACCGGTGGTGACCATCCGGGCCGTGCCGGTGGCGTTGGTGATCTTGAACTGACTGATGGAGGAATAGGTGTCAGCGTCCCACCAGTACAGGGTGATACCGTCGTCCACGGGGATGGCGGGGGTACAGTAGTAGTTCAGAGAGAAGGCACCGTCGAAGGAGACGGAGGGGTAGAGTTGCTTGAAGTTGGAGTTCTCTCTGGTGAAGATGCCGACCTTATAGGGCAGTGCGGATACCACGGGATCCATCATGGAGGTGTCGTAAGGCACCACCATGGCCTTCTGCTCGGCGGTGAGGCTGGCGTTCATCAGGGC
>JAFNXT010000352.1 GCA_017378975.1 Oscillospiraceae bacterium | reverse complement strand
GTCTTCGCGAGGAGGGCAAAGCCCGACGTGGCGATCCCCTAACATTTCGGGGAGGTTTTCGATATATTTTCCTACTAATCGGGGGATTCCCACGACCATAAGCCCGCAGGCTATGCGTAGCGCAACCGCCGCAGGCGGCTCTTGGCGCGGAGCTGTCGCGGACTGGTCTCGGAATGACACCACTTTTTTGACAGTCTGACACCCGCGCCGTTGTACGGTGCGGGTGTGTTTTTCACGTCCGTATCCGCGAAGACATCGCTTGCCGATCTTGGATAGCGTTTCGTCATCATTCTTCCGGGAATTCGTACTGTGCCTTATACCGGGCGAAACGCTCGGCGAAGGCGGCGCTTTCGTGGAGCTCGCCGGCCTTCAGGGCATTCAGATATTCGTGGGCTTCCAGCTTGCCCTCGCTGACCTGGAGCATCTCCACCGCCACATTGGAGCAATGGTCTGCGGCACGCTCACAGGCAGTCAGCAGATCTTCCAGCACGAAGCCGTACTCCACGGTACAAAGACCGTCTCTCAACCGGCGGACATGGCGGCTCTTGACCTCACGGACAAGGGCATCCACCACCTGCTCCTGGGGCTCGATCTTGATGGCCTGCTCCAGATCGAAGCCGCCATAAGCCGCAACGGTGCGGTCCACCACGTCCAGAACGGCCCGCTCCAGAACTGCCAGCTCGCCCTTGGCCTGCTGGGAGAACCCGATCTTCTTCTCCCCGATCTCCATCGCCGCCTTGGCCACAGCCATGGCATGGTCCGCCAACCGCTCGATGTCGGAAACGGTGTACAGCAGAGTGTTCAGGATCCGGTTGTCGTGAACGGAAAGGTTCATACCGGACAGCTTCACCAGATAAGTGCCCAGCGCGTCCTCGTAGCGGTCTGTCTTATCTTCCAAGGCGACCACCTGTTCCATCACAGCCGGATCGAACCTCTTGGTCAGACCCATGGCCAAGTGCATCGCCTTGGCGGCATCTGCCGCCATCTGGCCTGCGATCTCATGGGCACGCTGTACCGCCACAGCAGGAGTCGCCAGCAGACGCTCGTCCAGCAGCTCCATCTTCTGGGGCTCCTGTTCCTTGGGGATGAACAGGTAGGCCAGCTTCACCAGCAGCCCGTTCAGGGGGAGCAGTACGGCGGTGGCCACCAGATTGAAGCCGGTGTGGATCACGGAGATGTCCCACGCCGCCACAGGATCGCGCAGGAACTCCCAGTCGATGAACAGGCCCAGACCATAGAAAATGATCACGAACATGAGCACGCCCACCACATTGAACAGCAGATGGACCATAGCGGTACGCCGGGCATTCCGGTTCGCGCCGATGGAGCCCATCATGGCCGTCACGCAGGTACCGATATTCTGACCAAGGATGATGGGGATGGCCGCGCCATAGGTCACCGCTCCGGTGACACACAGACCCTGCAAAATACCGACGGACGCAGAGGAGGACTGGATCACAGCAGTCAATACCGCACCGAACAAAATGCCGACGATGGGATCGGTGAAGGAGATCATCAGATCGGCGAACCACGCCTCGTTCTTCAGGAAGGACATGGAACTGCTCATCAGATCCATACCGGTCATCAGAGCCATGAAACCCAGCATGATGGTGCCGATGCCTTTCCGTTTTTCGGACCTGCCCATATAGAGGACGATACCGATGATGCCGATCAGGGGGGCCAGCGTAGAGGGTTTGAAGAACTTGATCAGGAAGCTTTCGCCTTCCAGACCGCTCAAAGACAAGATCCATGCGGTGACTGTCGTGCCAACATTGGAACCCATGATGACACCGACCGCCTGCTTCAGCGTCATGATACCGGAGTTGACGAAGCCCACGACCATGACCGTCGTCGCGGAGGAAGATTGGATCACCGCGGTGACCGCCGCGCCCAGAAGAAAACCCCTGAGCACGTTGGAGCTCATCTTCGCCAGAATGGTCTGGAGCCTGCCGCCGGCCTGCCGTTCCAGCGCCTTGCCCATGGTGTCCATCCCAAACAGGAACAGGGCCAGACCACCCAGCAGGGTGATGATCTTGAAAAAGTAAGTCGTCATGAAGATCCTCCTTTGAGATAGTATGTGCTTATCAACGACTCATATTATAAATTTTGACATCCGCCAATACCATAGAGGCCATGAAAAGCCTGTGTAAAATGTATGTAAAGTCAAAAAAGACCGCACCCTGCGTCCCGGGTGCGGTCTGTGTTCAAAATGTGACGGTGACGGTGGTGCCTTTGCCGGGGGTGCTTTCCAGTTTCAAAGAAGCTTTGTGATAAGCCACGGCATGCTTGACGATGGAAAGGCCCAGTCCCGTTCCGCCGGAGGCCTTGGAATGGCTCTTATCCACCCGGTAGAACCGCTCAAAGACCCGGTCCTGATGCTCTGCCGGGATACCGATACCGGTATCAGAAACAGTCAGCTCGTTCTGCCCGATGCGCACATGGACACTGCCGCCGGGAACGTTGTACTTGATGGCATTGTCGCAAAGATCGTAAATGATCTCATACAGGAGCCGCCGCACGCCCTGGATCGTGGCTCCCGCCCCGGAGACCTCCACACGGACATCCTTCTGCGCCGCTCCGGGTCCCAGATCATTTTTGACCTCCTCTGCCAGCGCGAGCATATCCACAGCCTCCTTCGGCAGTTCCACACCCTCGTCCAGCCGGGACAGACGGATGATGTCACCGATCAGATCCACCAGCCGGGATGCCTCCTTTCGGATGTGGCCCACGAATCGGGGCACGTCCTCCGGCTTGACCAGACCGTTTTCCAGAAGCTCCGCACTGCCGATGATGCTTTGCAAAGGCGTTTTCAGCTCATGGGATACATTGGCGGAGAACTCCCGACGCATCTGCTCGGCCCGGAGCCGCTCCGTGATATCGAAGGCCAGGACCACCGCACCGATCACAACACCGTCCGATCGGATGCGGCTCAGATCCAACTGATGGTCCCGTCCGTTCCGCTTCATCCGTGCGAAGCCCCGACCCTTGTCCAGCGCGTCATTGACCGCGGTCCGCAGGGAACTGCTGCGGTCGATCGTCAGAAAGTTCTTGCCGATGCAGTCATCTCCGGCTTCAAACAGCCTTTTGGCGGTAGGATTGATCGAGAGGATCGTCCCCTCACTGCTGAGCAGTACCAAGCCTTCCTGCATATTCCCGGTGATCTGCTCAAATTCATCCGTCTTGCGCCGCAGGGCCTCCATCTGTGCGGTGATCTGGTTGTGCTGTCGGTGGATGCGGTGGAGCAACGGAGAGATCTCCTCGTACACATCGTTTTTCAGGGGCTGTTCCAGATCCAGCGTATTCAGCGGCTCCACGATCTTCCGTGCCATCCGACGGGCCAGCACCGCAGAAAGGCCAATGGCGAACATAGCAATCAGCGCCACGGGCCAGAGCATCCCGATCATCAGGAACCATGCAGACTCCTGACTGGTGGAGATACGAAGGACCGTACCGTCCTTGAGCCGTTGGGCCTCATAGAACGTCTGCACCGTCAAGGTGGAGGAGGTCCGGACCGCACTGCCCGTCCCTGTCCCCATCGCTTCCCGGATCTCCTCACGGTCGGCATGGTTCTCCATGGCAGTCTGATCCACCTGCGTATCAAAGAGGACCGTACCGTCGGTATCGATCCAGGTCACACGGAAACGGTCCGCTTCCACATTTTCAAGGAATGCGTTGCCGTACTGCTCCGTGCCGGTGACCGCCAGACTCAGCTCGTCCTTCAGTTGCTCCACCTGCACCTGCGTGAAGTGGTCGTACAGGACGCCCATCACGACACTTAAACTGCACAACAAAACCGCCACCGCAACGAAGACCGTAGAACGGAAGATCTTACTTGTCATGCTTCGCCTCCAGACGGTAGCCCACATTTCGCACCGTTTCGATCAGTCTACCGTAGCTTCCCAGCTTTTGCCGCAGGGTCCGGATGTGCATATCCACCGTCCGGGTCTCACCCGCATATTCCGTGTTCCACACGCTGGCCAGAAGCTGCTCTCTCGTAAAAGCAATACCCGGCTGAGAAAGGAACAGATGCAGGAGTTCATATTCCTTATAGGTCAGAATCACTCGTTCACCATCGATGGTGACGGTGTGCTCGTCGGGATTCAGCGCAAGACCATCCAGCTTCAGCAAGTTGGAGGATGCTGACCGCTTGCACCGGCGCAGCACAGCCTTCACCCGGCTGACCATTTCCATGATACCAAATGGTTTCACCAGATAGTCATCCGCACCCAGATCCAGGCTTTGGATCTTATCATATTCGCTGCCCTTGGCGGTTGCCATAATTATGGGAATATCTGCAAACTCTTCATTTGCTTTCATCAGCTTCAGCAGTGTGACACCGTCCTTACCGGGGAGCATCACATCCAGGATCACCAGCTCCGGCTTCTCAGATCGCAGCGCCTCCCAAAAAGAGTCCCCATCCGCAAAGCCCTTGGCCTCAAACCCCGTAGAGACCAGCGCATACACCTCGATATCACGGATACTGGGGTCATCTTCCACGCACCATATCATGACCGCGCCTCCTTTCGTTCTTCCAGAATGATACCGATCTTACGGACCAAATTCAAGTGCCGAAGATACCCCGACCAAGCGCTTTACACACATTTTACATCCACGAGCGGGATCCGCCAACATAGTTTCTCATAAACACAACGATACCCCCATAATTCCAACGATTTGTAGTGGGAAATCGCCCTGAAAACGCAGAATGCCCAACCGGGAAATAACTCCTGGTTGGGCGTTTATAGTTATATTCCACCT
>JAFNXT010000351.1 GCA_017378975.1 Oscillospiraceae bacterium | reverse complement strand
TTCGTAGCCGCCGGAATGCTTGCCCACCAGACGGTCGTTGACCCGGCAGACCAGATGCTGGTCGGCGGCACCGATGTGCAGGAGGACCCGGCCTTTGTGGAAGCCCTCCGGCAGGGTGAACTTCCGGCGGTAGCGCAGAGGACGACCCTCCGGGAAATGCTCGCCGATGCCGGATAGCTGGCTTTCGGGGCAGAAGGGTACCCGGATGGTGCGGCAGAAGTCCTCCTTGCCCATGGCAAAGTCCCATTGACCGTTCAGACACAGGAAGCTGTTCCGCCGGAGCTGGGGACGGGGGTAGATATCCCACGGGGTGCCGGTGAGGGCTTCGCCCCGGGCTGTGGTGAGGATGGTATGTTCCATGGTCATCTCTCCTTATCGGACTGTTTTGCGCAGGACACGGATGAGGGGGATCAGAGCGACGGCAAGGATCACGATCGGGACCAAAGACGCAAGGAAGATGTTCGCATCGGGCATGAAGGAATAGGTGCCATCGCTGTTGAGGATCTGGGGCGCGTTTTTCAGGACTGCCGCACCGATGGCGGGGCCGATCACACCGGGGATCAGGACCTGTCCGCAGATCCGCAGGCCCTGGAACATGCCGGTCTTGTTGGCAGGAGTGTTGTCACGGACCATGGCTCCGAAGACTGCCATGCCGGACAGGTAGCCGCACATCATCAGCAGGGACCCCAGGAACACAGGGACGGTAGCGGTGAACAGGTACAACAGGATGTAACCACCGGTCAGCAGGCCGAGAGAGGGCCATACCGCCACCGTGAAGCCGTGGCGGTCGTAGACCTTGCCGTAAAACGCGGTGAAGATCGCCGCCAGCAAGATCGCCGGAGCCATGATCAGCACATAGTCAGCCATGCCCAGAGATACGGAGTAGTACAGGATCAGGTAGGGCATGAAGATCTGGATCGAGATGTTGAACACCGCGAAGATGGCCAGCGTCAGATATAGCACGGGCCAGCGGCGGATCGATGCCGGGCGGAAGCCGAAGAAGATGTTGGCGAAATAGTTCTGGTTCTCCTCGGTGCGGACCGGGGCTTCTTCGATCAGGAAGAAGCCGGCGATGCCGAGGATGGTGACCACCGTTCCGATGGTACCGAAGATCACGGTCCAGCTTTCGGCTTTGCTCTGGTCGAGGCTCATGAAGCTGCCGAAGACCACCAGGATCGCGATCAGAGGCATCATGGCATTGAGTCCCTCGGCTTTGCCACGCTCAGCTTCGGGGGTGGCATCGGTGAGCCAGGCGTTGAAGCAGGCATCGTTGGCGGAGGAGCCGAAGAAGGTCATGATGCAGTCCATGATGATCACTGCGGACACGCCCACAGAGGCGGCGGATACGGTGGCGGGGAACATAGCACCGATTACATCCATGCGGATCAGGGCGAAGCTCCAGATGGAGATGCCCCAAAGGATATAGCCGCCGCAGATGAAGAGCTTCCGCTTGCCCAGCTTGTCGGACAGGGCACCGATCAGAAGGGTGGTGACGGTGGCGGCGATGGCGCTGGCGGAGACCATGGTGGAGATGGCTTCGGCGCTGGCACCGAACATCTGGTAGATGAATACGTTCAGATACATATTCTCCACTACCCATGCCACCTGGCCCACCAGACTGAATATCACGAGGGAGAGATAAAATTTGGAAGTCGTTTTCATAAGCATCCTCCGTTTTCTTCTGATTATAGGACACAGGACCCGGATCGTCAACGGCGGGGGTTGACGATCTGGACCCTGTGGACTAAAATAATTGAGAATATTTTCAAAAGGAGGGAACTCATGGCGCTGTATCTGATGCTGTCGAAGACCAATACCGGCATGGGTCGGGTGATCCGGGCGTTCACACGGGGAGAGTACAACCATGTTTCCCTGACGCTGGATCCGGGACTCACCGGCTTCGTATCTTTTGCCCGGTATGTCCGTGGGGTCCCTCTGGCCGGCGGCTTCGTGGAAGAGCCGGTGGAGCGTTTCTTCTGTCAGGAGGGACCTGTGTCGGTACGGGTGTTCCGGATGGAACTGGACTCTCAGAGGGAAGGGGAGTTGGCGTCGCTGTTCCGTAAGGCCGGAGACCGGGATACGGGGCTGATCTACGATACACTGGGAGCATTGCTCACCACGTGGAAGATCCGGTGCCACATCCGTGGGGCGTACACCTGTCTGGGGTTCGCTTCAGCGGTGCTGGGGACGCCCTTCCGAAGCTTACAGGAGCTGGAACGTTTTCTGGAGCCCTATGAGGTCTATCATGGGGATCTGCGAGAGCTGGTGGCAGATACGGGGGACCGGTCCGGGGCTTATTTCGCTCATCGGGGGTTCCTGGGGGCCGCCGGGGATACTACGGTCCATTTCGCCCGTTTGCTGGGGCGGATGGTTGGCATGGGACGTTGCACCGATCCTGTGGAAGCGTTGTGCGGTAAATAAGAAACTGTCATCGCCAGGAGTGCCTAAGGGCTTCCTGACGATGACAGTTTATTTTAGCGCAGGAGCTCGGCGGCCAGAGCGTCGATCTGGGCGCGGCTTTCGTCGCTGAGGGCAGACATGATCTTCACGGAGGTCTCGGTGAAGGTGATGTTCCTGGACTTTTCGAACATGGTCTTCATGACCTTGGCGGCCACGGGGGCCCAGGAGCCGTTCTCCATCAGACCGATGGTGCGGTCCTGATAGTTCCGCTCCGTCAGGTGGTGGATGAACTCCTTCATGAAGGGGAAGACATCGCCGTTGTAGGTGGTGGTGGCCAGCACCAGCTTGCCATAGCGGAAGGCATCCTCCACCGCTTCGGCCATGTCACAACGGGCCAGATCGTTGACGACCACCTTGGGACAGCCCTGCTCCTCCAGCTTCTTCGCCAGCAGCTCCACAGCGGCTTTGGTGTTGCCGTAGACGGAAGTGTAGGCGATCATGATGCCCTCACTCTCCACCCGGTAGGAGGACCAGATGTCGTACAGGTTTATGTAATAGCCCAGGTCTTCCGTCAGGACGGGTCCGTGGAGGGGACAGATGATGGAGATGTCCAGCGTGGCGGCCTTCTTCAGCAGGGCCTGGACCTGAGGACCGTATTTGCCAACGATGCCGATGTAGTAGCGGCGGGCCTCGCACGCCCAATCCTCCTCTGCATCCAGCGCGCCGAATTTGCCGAAGCCGTCGGCAGAGAAGAGGACCTTGTCATGGGCATCGTAGGTCACGATGACCTCGGGCCAATGGACCATGGGAGCGGTGACGAAGGTCAGCCGGTGGGTGCCCAGATCCAGTACGTCGCCTTCGCCCACCACGATCCGGCGGTCGGCGTAGTCGGTGCCGAAGAAGTTCTTCATCATGGCGAAAGCCTTGGCAGAGGACACCACCACGGTCTCAGGCCAGGTCTGGAGGAACACGTCGATGCTGGCGGAATGGTCAGGCTCCATGTGCTGGACCACCAGATAGTCGGGCTTCCGGCCTTCCAGCGCATCGGACAGGTTCCGGAGCCATTCCCCGGTGAAATTGCGGTCCACGGTATCCATGACCGCGATCTTTTGGTCCATGATGACGTAAGAATTGTAGGCCATGCCGTTGGGGACCACGTACTGGCCCTCGAACAGGTCCACCTGATGGTCGTTGACGCCGATATATTTGATGTCGTTGGTGATCTTCATTGTCATTGCTCCTTGTATTTTTTGACTGTGATGGTATGATGATACATGGAAAGCCATCTTTCAACAGTAACTTTATCACAGAATGGCGGTTTTGTACATAGTAAAATAAAGACACAGAAAACAACAGGAGGGTTCGATATGGATATGTCTGTGATCAGCGCGGTGGCTCTGCCGTTCCTTGGGACGTCTTTGGGTGCTGCCTGCGTGTTCTTTATGAGAGGAAGGATGAGTCGGACGTTACAGCGTTCTTTGAACGGTTTCGCATCCGGGGTGATGGTGGCGGCTTCTGTATGGAGCCTGATCATCCCGGCGATCGATCAGTCGGCGCATCTGGGGCAATGGGCGTTCCTCCCGGCGTTCGTCGGCGTGTGGGGCGGCTTCCTGTTTTTGCTGGCGCTGGATCACCTGATCCCTCACCTGCATTTGAACAGCGACTGCCCGGAGGGCACGGCCTGCGGCTTAGGGAAGTCCACGATGATGGTGCTGGCGGTGGCGCTCCATAACCTGCCGGAAGGCATGGCGGTGGGCGTGGTGGTGGCTGGCTTCCTGTCCGGAAGCACCGGGATCACGGCCGCCGGTGTGCTGGCGTTGGCGCTGGGCATCGCACTTCAAAACCTGCCGGAGGGCGCGATCATCTCCATGCCCCTGCGGAGCAATGGGATGAAACGGGGCAAGGCTTTTGGATACGGTGTGCTGTCGGGCATCGTGGAGCCTCTGGGCGCGATCCTGACGATCATGTTGGCGGACCTTCTGGTGCCGGTACTGCCGTATCTGCTGGCCTTCTCCGCCGGTGCCATGTTGTATGTGGTGGTGGAGGAGCTGATCCCGGAGATGTCTGAGGGAGAGCATTCCAACATCGGAACGGTGTTCTTCGCCGTGGGGTTCTCGCTGATGATGGTGCTGGATGTGGCACTGGGGTGAGCCCAATGTGACGATGTCACGGAAATGGACACCTGTCTTGTGTATGATGGAGCCACTTAGAAACAAGGAGGTGCTCTATATGAGATTGAAAGATAAAGTCGCGATCATCACCGGTGGCAGCCGGGGGATCGGATACGCCACCGCAGAGGCCTTCCTCAGAGAAGGCGCGAAGGTGATCATCACTGCCAGCTCGCCGGAGACCGCAGGTAAGGCGGTGGAACGGCTGAAGGCACAGTATCCTGACAGCGTGGTGGCCGGGATCAGCCCGGACCTTTCGGATATGTCTTCCGTCAGAGAGGCCTTCCGGGAGGCGGTGACGCGCTACGGTTGCGTGGATATCCTGGTGAACAACGCCGGCGTCTCTGAAAGTACGCCTTTCATGGAGTATACGGAGGAGGCCTTCGACCGGGTAATCGATCTGAACCTGAAGGGCGTGTTCAACGCCACCCGGGTGGCTGCCGACTGCATGGTGGCCAAGGGCAGTGGTGTGATCCTGAACACCTCGTCCATGGTCAGTATCTACGGTCAACCCAGCGGCATCGCCTATCCGGCATCCAAATTCGCG
>JAFNXT010000350.1 GCA_017378975.1 Oscillospiraceae bacterium | reverse complement strand
GTCTTGCCGGTGCCGGTGGCGTGGTAGAGAAGGGCGATGGTCTCGTGGGCACGGCGCATCTCCTCCAGAGAGCGGAGCGCCGCTTTCTGGTGCTCCTTCAACTCCAGCCCGGTGCCGTCCAGCGCCTTGGCCTTTTGGGTGGGCAGATAGTCTTCGATCTCCTTGAATCGAGGGTGGTCGCCCAGGAACACTCGAAGCTCGTCCTTGACCTGTTCGGGATACTTTTGGAGCTGTCGAACCGCCCAGCGGTACACATCCCAACCCAGATGGATCATGCTGTTCTGCTTCAGTAAGTCATCATAGAACTTGCCGGAAGCCACCAGCTGCTTGTTGTGGGAGCCCTCATCATCGATCTCGATGGCTACACGGCGCAGGCCGTTCTCCAGAACGAAGTCGGCGTAGCGACTGTTGTGGTAGATGTCATAGAAATGGTATTGAGAGTAGAGAAAGCCTGCTTTTTCCGCGCCAAAGGCATCGGAGAAGAGTTCAATGAACAGGTCCTCCGCGGCACTGCCGGAAGCGGCATGGTATTGGGGCATAATGATCACGCTCCCTCGTGGACTTCCTTCAAAAGGATCTTTTTCCTGAAACCACCACGTTCGGCGGCCTTCTCAGCCCGGATCTGCTCCAGCTGTTCGATGGAATAGCCACGGGCGATGGCGGCAGCATGGATCACTTCTATGAGATCTGCCAGTTCCTCGATGTTCGGGTCCGCGTGATACTCCGCCAGCTCCTCATCCAGCTTGGCATCGATCATACGCAGGTATTCCTGGTCGGACAATACTTCGGTGATACAGGACTTCCCCGAAGATCCGATGATCTCAGGGATCCTATCCCGAACCAGTTTGTGATATGTTTTTATCATGATGTCCCACACTCCTGTGATATCCAGAAATAGTATATTTCTGATACGATCATATCACGGTGTCCGGCGGATATCAAGATGAAGATCACATTTTGTGGATAGTCTTCGGTCGTGGGACTCTCGCTCAAAATCTTAGAAACTCAGATTTATAGCTATGGAAGTTTCTAGAACGGTATGCTATGATCTAAGCATACCAGAGAAAGACAGGAGGGACGGTATGGACGACATATTATCGATCGGTTCTTTGATCAAGCGACATATCAAAATGCGGGGGCGCACAGTCAAGGAAGTTGCTGTTCTGTTGGGACGAAATTATACCACATTGTCAGGTGTCCTGAAACGTGATGCCGTTGATGCGAAACTACTGTTCCAGCTGGCGAACCTTTTGGATATCGATTTGCTGTGGATGGTTCAGTTGTTCGATCAACGTAGGCCTATCAGTTCCATGGCCCCCTATCAAGTCCCGAGGATGCAAAGCGATTTCCGAAACCACGATTGTCCCGAGGTGCGCCGTCAACTGGACGATTGTATTCGAAACAACCCAACCAGCATCGCGGACGCCAGACGGGAGCTTATCCGCCGCTACTCCAATGTGTTCTACCTGCTGGATGTTTTGATGCCGGAGGAGGACATCATCCGTATCACCGTGGAACGTGGAAAAGAAAAATACTTTTGCATCCCGGTAAGCTCCCCTTCGTGTACCAGAGGAAGACCATCGCACCAGATATACGATAGTACTGAGATGCTGAACCTGATAATTGCCACAAGAAAGGAAGAGATACTATGAAGATCTTGTTTTGTAACATCACTTACATGAACCACTATACCGGGAACATCGATGAGGATATCCCCCAGGGTGGAGGTGCTTGGGTGAAGACCCATAAAGACGCTCACGAAAAGTGGAATTTTCTCAATGTTGATGGGAACTGCTACGGCTTTGTTATGAATCAGAGCGAGCAGTTCCATATCGAGAGGATCGAGGGGACTTCCAGACAAGAGACCCAGACGGAAGATGTGACCGTCGTGTGGTGTGCGCTCAAGCCCTCCGGGGATACAGTCATCGTTGGTTGGTATGAGCATGCAACGGTGTATCGGTATTATCAGTCCAGCATCCCCACCCCTGTCGGCCTTGATCGTGATTACTTCGTGCAGGCAAAGGCAGACGATTGCTACCTTCTTCCTGAGGAGCTTCGCACTTATCCGATCGGGCGGGCGGCAACGGATGGAAAGGGAAGAGGCTTTGGTCAGAGCAACTTCTGGTACGCGGACTCCGAGTACGCGAAAGAGAACATCGTTCCGGGGGTCGTATCGTACCTCCAGGCGAACAGACAGCATCGTATCAATAAGTGCTGTGCCGAATATAGGGCACCTATCGATTTGGATATCCCGCTTTCGGAGAAGGAAGATGCACTTGCTACAGAGTACTATGATGGAAATGAGTATATGCGATTCCTGCCTTTGGGTTATCGCGCTTACCATCATGCTCCCACAGGTGATAATGCGTTCTTCATTGCTACGGCTTTGAAAGCGC
>JAFNXT010000349.1 GCA_017378975.1 Oscillospiraceae bacterium | reverse complement strand
ACGGGCCCATCTTTTCTTCAGTCGATCATTTTTCCGTACATTTTCCGCGTCAGTCCCCGGATGGGGGCGAACAGCAGAAGCGCGATCACGAAATTGCCCACACAATGGGCAAGATCATAAGGGATCCCGGAGACCCATTTGGCGGCCGCGTAGCCCCAGCCGCCGATCACCGCGTCCACCGGCATACACAATGCCCCGAACAGCAGACCGAACGCCCCGGACAGGATCGCCCAGCCCAAAGGCTGATCCATCCTGCGGAGCAGGACCGCCGCCGCCAGCAAAACGGCCCAGATGTACAGATAGTTCACGTTCCACGTCCCCAGACCGTAGAACAGGATCTCCGCCATCACATACACATAGGTGGGGAACAGCCCTTTCCAGCCGAACACCGCGCCGAAGACCATCACCATCAGGCTCACCGGCTCGATGTTGGGCAGCGCCGCCATGACCACCTTGGCGCCGAAGGTCAGGGCCGCCAGCATACCGAAGAGGGTGATCTGGCGGACCGTCAGGACCGTTTTACTGTGCCTCATAAATGGTATACACCAGCTTGAAGACGTCACCGTCTTCGATCACCGTGGTCTCCACACCGCTGGTGGCATATCCCTCTCCCTCATACAGGGCCCAGTAGCTTTGATCCACGGAAAAATCCGCCTTCTCACCGTCCACGGTGTGGAACATACCGGGGTTCGCTTCATCCGCCACGATCAGCTCCGCCCCATAGAGCACGGTGCCCAGATACTCTTCATCGGTATGATAGGTGAACACCTTCTCGGTGCCGTCTTTGTGGACCACGGTGACGGTGATCTCCTTGCTCCCCTCCACGGGCTTTTCCCGGGTGGCGAACCAAACGCCTGCCAGCAGTCCCACCACCGCCACGAAGGCGATCAGAGCGATGATCAGGTTCTTGTTCTTCATTACGTTTTCCTCCTAAAAATCAAGTTGGCCGTGGCACCCATCACAGGTGCCACGGCCGTTTTTCCGTGACAAACACGTTGCGTAGATCCGCGCAACGCAGGAGAACTCCACTTCGTAGGTCTTCTGACTCATGCGTCCGGGGCTGGGGGCCCCACGGGCTGCTCTGCCTTCCCGGAGGACACCTCCAGTGACTGGCTTTCGCCAAAAGAGCAGACCTTCGCACATACAGCGGCGGTACCGTCCGGGAATCTCACCCGGTTATCTTGTTCAGCAGAAGACGGTTCCTCGCCGTCTCTGCCACGAAGCAGTATCTGATTGTCTTGGCTATTCTATCACACCCGATGCCGATCGTCAACAGCAAGGACCCGGTCCGCCGCAACAGCACAGGTTCAGGAACCAGCACAGCAAAAGATCAGTGCACGGATCCATCTTGCCGGTGTAGCCCCGGAAGCTCCCGGCCTGCTGGGTGTAGGCCCGTCCGCCGTTCTGCATCCGGTCCAATGCCTGCAGATAGGCGATGTTGTCCGGGGCCATGGACACGGCCCGGCGCATGTGCTCCAGCGCCAGCACCTGCTCCCCCAGCCCGTCGTGGGCCAGCGCGCTGAGATAGTACCACTGGGCATCCCGTTTCTGGGTGGACTCCAGCACGTTCAGCGCCTCCCGGAACCGGCGGTAACGGATGTACTGCATGGCGGCCTGCTGATACCGCATATCATCAGACTGCTCCTGCTGCTTCCCCCGGAAGGGATCATAGTACGAGCCGCCCTTATCCTTGTTCTGGATCTGCTCATAGGCGGCGTTCACCCGTTGCATCTGCTTGGCGGCTTCCTCGTCGCCGGGATTCAGATCCGGATGATATTTCTTCGCCAACCGGCGGTATGCCCGCTTGATGTCCTCATCAGACGCATCGGGGCTGACCCCCAGGATCTGATACGGATCTTCCATCATCCCCTTGACCTCCTTTTGTTTTTCTGTTTCAGGCGCACCCATACGCCGCTGTACAGGATATTGTCCAAAACCGCCTTGTCCTGCACCAGAGGCAGACGCTGGAAATGCTCACAGCACCGCCCCATGGCCATGACGAGATAGTTTTCCCACACCTGCGGATCGTCACCGGGCAAGGGGTTGTAGCTCCCCCGGCTCAGATCCTTCTTCCGGTCCATCACGGCGTCCGCCAGATAGATGAACCGGCCCAAGTAAAAGCCCAACTGCCGCAGATCCTCCGCCCACAGGTCCTCCCGACTCACCAGAAGCTCCCCCATGAGCCGGCCGAAGGCATTGGCAGGCAGATCCGGCTCCGGATGTCCGGCGGCTTCCAGCTCCGCCAGCGCCCGGATCCCATCCCGGATCGCGGCGCACTGCCGGGGATAACGGTCCTCCAGTCCGGGCATCTGCTTCCCCAGCGCTCTGGCCAGCGCCCATGCGGCAGGATCCCGGTCGTCCTGCCAGTCGTCCATACATTTGTAGTACGCCAGCGCCACGTTCATATCCGCCGCGTACCGGATGCTCTCACAGTCCACCCACGGTCTGGGCTTCACCGGATGCAAAAGGCAGGCCCGGTCCCCCGCCTGCTCCGCAGGCTCATACAGGCTCATGTGGAGCAACGCCAGAAACGCCATATCATACTGGAGCCCCAATCGGGCGATCTGGGAATGACGGATCCGGATCTGGCGGCAAATGCCACAGTAAACACCGTTGTACCGTCTCTTCTGCTCCTCCGTCAACTCCCCGACGCTGGCCGTCACCAGCCCAAACATGGCCATCCCTCCCTTTTGAGGACCATCCTACCACATCTTTGTGAACATGGCGTAAATAAAACACATATCGATGGGGACACCTACCGCTTCCTCCGCTCCATGAGCCAGCGGTCCAATGCCGCCCCATAGAAAATGATGCACACACAGCAAAACAGCCAGAGCATGGCCAGCGCCACGGCGTACACCGAGCCGTAGATATTGGCATAGCTGGGGAAATGCTCCACATACAGGCTGAACAGCTTCGAGAAACCGATCCACCCCACCGAAGCCACCAGCGCCCCCGGCAGGCATTGCCGGAACCTGTGCCGCCGGTCAGGGAGACAGGCATACATGGCCGTGAACAACGCCGTCTGGACCCCCAACAGCAGGACGTACCGCAGATCGATCACATCCATCAAAAACAGCAACAGCGGCTGGGTGGTCATCCGAAGATAGTCAAGGAGCGCCGTACCGAACACATGGAGCACCAGCGTCAACACCAGCACCAGCAGGAACAAAAAGGTGTAGAGCATGCACAGCCCCCGTGTCCGGAGATAGCTCCGGCCCTCCCGCAGGCCGAACACGGCATCGAGCCCACGCAGGAGCCCCAGAACGCCCCGGCTGGCCGACCACAGCGCCGACAGCGCGGATACCGACAGCACCGTGCCGGAGCTGTGCTCATAGGCCCCCTCCAGGATCTGCATGACCATGGGAAGGAACGCCTCCGGGATGAACTGCTCCAGGATCGGCAGGAATTCCTCCAGCCCGAAGGCCGTATGCCCCAAAATGGCGAAGAGGATCACCAGCACCGGGAACACCGACAGGATGATATAAAAGGTAGTATACGCTCCATGGAGCGAGATCTCCATGGGCTCCAGAAAGCCAGCGATCCGCCGCCAAAGCACCCGTATCCGCCCCATCTCATCCCACCTCCACGCTGTCCATCTGCAAAGGACACGAAGGCCCGCTGCGCTGGCAGCGGGCCTTTGCACCACGAAATATTATTCCGCAGAGATCAGATAATAGTACACAGGCTGACCGCCATTGAGCAGATTCACATCCGCATCGGGGCAAACTTCAGCGAAGAGGTCCGCCGCCTTCTGAGCGTGCTTCTCCTTCACGTTCTCACCGTAGTAGATGGTGATGTATTCCTTACCCTCGTCCCGGACCTTCTTGGCCAGAGACTTCAGGAGCACCTTGATATCCTGACTGGTGCCGAAGAGCTGACTGCCGTACAGCGCCAGATAGTCGCCCTCGCGGATGTCATAGCCGTCGAAATCAGAGTTCCGGGCGGCATAGGTGATCTGCATGGTGTCCACCGTGGGCAGGGCCTCGGTCAGCGCCTCGGTGTTGCCCTCTTCGGTGCCCTCGGGGTCGAAGCTCAGCATGGCGGTGATACCCTGAGGCACGGTCTTGCTGGGGATCACGATGACCTTCTTGGGGGTCAGGGCGTCCACCTGCTCGGCGGCCATGATGATGTTCTTGTTGTTGGGCAGGACGTAGACCGTCTCTGCCGGGACCTTGTTCACAGCCTCCAGGATGTCCTGGGTGCTGGGATTCATGGTCTGGCCACCGGAGATGATGCCATCCACGCCCAGATTGGTGAACACGTCAGCGATGCCGGCACCGGCGCAGACAGACACCACGCCGAAGGGCTTCTCAGGCTCCGCGATCTTGGGGGCCTTCTCATTCTCGGTCATGACCTTCTCGGTATGCTGGAGCCGCATATTCTCGATCTTCACGGTGACGAAGGAACCGTAATCCATGGCCTCGTGCAGGGCCTTGCCGGGGTCGTTGGTGTGGACGTGGACCTTGATGATCTCGTCATCGTCCACCAGCACCAGACTGTCGCCCAGACTGGACAGGAAATCCCGAAGCTTCTCAGGATCCAGATCGTTCTCACGGGAGATGATGAACTCGGTGCAGTAGGTGAAGGTGATGTCATCGGTATCGAAGTCGGAGAAATCCGCCTGATCCTTGGTCTCGGTCACCTGACCGGCCTCGGGAGCCACCACATCCTCGCCACGCAGAGCGGCCAACATGCCCTCCAGCGCCACCAGCCAGCCCTTGCCGCCGGCATCCACCACGCCTGCCTTTTTCAGAACGGGGTTCTGATTGACAGTGTCAGCCAGTGCTACCTTTGCTTCGGCGATGGCAGCCTCCTGAACAAAGATCACATCCTT
>JAFNXT010000348.1 GCA_017378975.1 Oscillospiraceae bacterium | reverse complement strand
CGCCGTGACAGCTCCCTCATCAGAGGGAGCCGAGGGGTGAGTGAGCCGCCCTCTGGGCGGCGACGGCGAAGGACAGCCCAAAGCCCTACGGGGTCGGGGGATGTGACGGGGGCTCTCTCCCTCAGTCACGGCGTTCGCCGTGACAGCTCCCTCATCAGAGGGGGCCGAGGGGGTCCTTCGGTGCGTTGCGCTTCAGGAAGACGGGGTGCGCCGCCCTTTGGGCGGCGACGGCGAAGGCATGCCTTCGCCCTACAGTGGTCTTGGGTTGATGGCACTCAGAGGGAGAGGCGGGGGACAGCCAAATGCCCTACGATGAAGTGGCAGTTTTTTTGGGGGAGGGGTCAGAAGTAGAGTTGGTCGGCGGTGTTGCCGTGGACGTAGAGGCAGACGGCTTTTCGCATCATGGGTTCGGTGACGCCGAACCAGTCGGCCAGGTCCCACAGCTCCGTATGGCCTTCGGCGATGGCATCGTCCAGCTCTGACACCGGGATCAGACGGCGGATCGCCCATTTGTTGGCGCGGTCTTCGTGGCGCTGGCGGCAGTCGATGGCGGCGTGGATGTTATAGAAGCTTCCGGTGATGCAGTGGCCCAGTTCGTGGCTCAGGTGGACACGCTCGCCGGGGCCGCCGTCCCGGATCGAGGGGTCCATGCCGATCCAGCAGGTGCCGCTGTCGGTCATCACCGACATGGATCCGTTTTGGACCATGGGGAATTCCAGCACCGCTATCGCCTTTTGGTCAGCAAGATCATAGAGGGCCGGTAGTTGATACATAGTCACTCCTTCTTTTGTTCCCGTTGTTTCACATATTCGGCGAAACGGAGGACCTCCTCGTACATGGCTTCGGTGATCTCACCGTCGCCGCCGAAGAGGGCGAATTTGATATCTTCCTCAGACGGGCGCACACGGGGGGCGTCCGTTTTTTCGGTGTCGTAGATGGCATCCAGAGTCACGCCCATGGCGGTGGCCAGCTTCTGGGCGTTGGGCTTGGAGATGTCACGGCTCCGGCCCATCTTCAACTCCGTCATGGTGGCACGGGGCACGCCGGCGGTCCGGCACAGCTCGGTCATGTTCTTGAAACCACGTTCCTTCGCCAGTTGGTCGATATGCTCGTACAGATCACCCATAATTGACACCTCATTATTGTGCAGGATCCATAAAATTACAGGCAGCTGTAAAACAGGGGCTTGACAAATACGGAATACCGTAATATGATGCAGTCATAAATTACAGCTTGCTGAAATATTGGTCCTTTTGAGGATAGTATATTACAATATGCTGTAAAAGTCAACTGCGAATTTGGAATGGAGGGATCTGTATGACGAAGTATACGGAATTCGGACGGGCGGTGAAGAAGGCACTGGTGGACCGGGGGATGACCGGGGTGTGGCTGGTGGAGCAGGTAAGGCTTCGGACCGGGATGTATTTCGATCCGCCCTATCTGTCCAGACTGATCCGGGGGCAGAAGCATTCGGCGGTCTTCGAGGCGGCGATCCGGGAGGTTTTGGGGCTGGAGTCAGTGTAGCATGGGATATGTACGATAGAGCGGACGTTTCCAGGGACTGGGGGACACCCCCTCAGTCACCTGCGGTGACAGCTCCCCAAAGGGGAGCCTATGGAGGTGATCGGGTGTTGGTACCGGGATGTTTCGATCCGGTGGCGTTGGAAGAAGGAAGGCAGCTTCGGTGGGACCGGCGGGTGGCACGGCGGAGGCGCTGTGTTTGCTGTGAGGAGCCCGTCCGGTCGGAGGTTTATTTGGATCTGGAGCCCTTCGGGGTGAAAGGCGTGGTTTGCGAGGGGTGCCGGGAGCGGTACACCTATCCTGTGGAGGTGTTGGATGATGGATGGTAAGGTGATCGGATGCGCTGCCCGGTGCAAGCAGAAGCCGGATTGTGGTGGCTGTGCGTGGCGGGCGGAGTATCTGGTGAGGCAGGAATGGATCCGGGAGTATGCCCGGTCGGTGGGTGCGGGGGACCGGAAGTTCCGGTATGAGCATCCGGATATGGTACGGCGGTTTTTGAGGCTGGGGCCTTGTGCGGATTGTGGGCTGGAGGGCGTTTGCGATATGGTCTGTCCGGCCTATGCACGGTGGTGGGATATGCGGTGGGGAGGACGGACCTGAGGCGGTCGGCAGGACAGTTTGATTTATGAGGGAGGTTTTAGTGATGCAGAAGTGGAAGGATCGTGTGGTGGATCGGTTGCGGGATCTGGGGATGCAGAGGGCGGCTTTGGAGGCGATCCCGTTGGAATTGGAGCGGCTTCAGATCG
>JAFNXT010000347.1 GCA_017378975.1 Oscillospiraceae bacterium | reverse complement strand
CGTTCATTCCAGCATGGTGGCCGGGTCCACGGGCTCGTCGTCCAGCAGGACGGTGAAGTGGATGTGGTCCCCCAGCGCGGTCTCCAGCAGGGCGGTGTTGCCCACGGTGCCGATCACGTCGCCGGTGTGGACCTCCTGACCGGTCTGGACCTTCAGCTCCGGGGACAGACTGGCGTACGTGGTGACGTAGCCGCCCTCGTGGCTCAGCACCACCGTGGTGCCCATGGTCTCGTCCTGATAGGTGGTATACACCGTGCCGTCAGCGGCGGCGGTCACCGGGGTCCCGGTCTCGGCAGCCAGATCCAGCCCCTCATGGGTCCGCCAATCCCGGGTGGTGGGGTCGTAGCTCAGGCAGTCCACGCAATGGGGCCGGACGATCTGGCCCTCCACGGGCATTTGGAGCTTCAGGGGCTTACGCTCCGTCTGGGTCGGCGTGGTGGGCTTGTCTGACAGGGACGCTCCCTCCAGCGGTCCGGTGGCATCCACCGGCACGTCCGCCGGTGGGGCTTCCAGTCCGGCGGTGCGGTAGTACACGAAGCCGCTGATGCCGATCGCCACGGCGCAGAGGATCAGGGCGATGTAGTAGCCCTTGCCGTCCAGTCGTTTCCAAAAGTCTTTTTTCATATTGACACCTCCACAGCAAGGATGCCCAAGATCACGGAAAAAATACCCGGCTCTGCCAAAACCTGCGCAGGAGCCGGGTATTTTCCATTCATGACCTGCTTTTTTCGTGGGATGATAGGTCAAAAAGGATGTGATCGGTATGCGGCGGTGGATCGTTTCGATCCTGTGTTTGAGTCTGCTCTGCCCGGTCAAGGCCCGGGCGGAGCGGTATGTGGCGCTGACCTTCGATGACGGTCCTTCGGGCCGGTTCACCAGAGAGTTGCTCGACGGCCTGCGACAGCGGCAGGTGCAGGCCACCTTCCTGCTGTGCGGCTATCGGCTGAAGGAATATCCACAGGAGGCGGACCGGATCTGTCGGGAGGGCCACGAGATCGGGCTCCACGGTTACTCCCATGCCTGTATGGGCACCATGTGCGAAGATGCCCTCCGCCGGGAGCTGGAGGACACCCTGGCACTGCTCCCGGCGGGGTGTCGCCCGGTGTTCCTGCGGCCCCCCGGCGGGAAAAGCTCCCCCTGTGTGACGGAGGTGGCCCAGGAGTTCGGGCTTGGGATCCTCCGCTGGTCCGTGGACCCCAAGGACTGGGCGGTAGACGACGCGCAGAAGATCTGCCGGACCGTGGTGGGCTCTGCCCGGGACGGGGACGTGATCTTGCTCCACGATATGTCCCACAGCTCTGTGGAAGCGGCACTGGCGATCGTGGATGCGCTGTCGGAACAGGGCTTCACCTTCGTCACGGCCAAAGAACTTGCCCGGCACAAGGGCGTGACCATCGTGCCGGGCAGGGAGTATGAGAGGTTTTGAACGAGGGGTCAACTGACGGTGTTCTCCTGCCGGACCGTATCATCCGGGGCATCGGTGCCGAAGTAGGCATCCAGCACCGCACGGGCCACGGGGCCGAGGTTACTGCCGGAGCCGGCACGCTCGCCGTAGATCACCACCGCGATCTGGGGATCGTCCGTGGGGGCGAAGCACGCGAAGGCACCGTTATCGGAGTGGCCCTTGATGCCGGTCTCGGCGGTACCGGTCTTGGAGGCCACAGAGATGGGGTAATCCTTGAAGGTGCTGTAGCCGGTGCCGCCGCTCTCCTGCGCGCCACGCTTCATTCCCACCATCACCGCCTGATAGGCTTCGTCGGACATGTCCATCTGGTGCATGACCTCCACGGCGTTCTCATAGACCACGCTCTTATAGTCCTGCGACATGACCCGGTTCAGGAAGGTGGCCTTATAGCGGGTACCCTGATTCACCAGCGTACAGACACAGTTGCAGATCTGCATGGGGGTGAACCGGTTCTCCGCCTGACCGATGGCGGTGAGGATCTGGTCGCCCTTGTACCACCGGGCGTCATCGCCCTTGTACAGGGCCGCCTTGCTCTCGGGGTTGGACCGGTAGCCGATGGCCTCATACAGCTCGATGCCTGTGGCCTCGCCCAGACCCAGCGCCTTGGCGGTGTCGTCGATGTCCTGGATGCTCACCCGGTCGCCCAGCTCGTAGTAGAAGTAGTTGCAGGAGACCTTCAGGGCCTCGGTGGATTCGATGGAGCCGTGGGTCCGGCCACTGCTGGAGTAGACCAGACATTTGGGGCTCATGCCGGGGTACTTGGTGAAAGCGCCCTTGTCCTCGATATAGGACCAGCGGCCGATGGCACCGGATTCGATGCCCGCCACGGTCATGGACATCTTATAAGTGGAGCCCGGAGGGTAGATCGCCTGCAGGGCCCGGTTGAACATGGGCTGGAGGTCCGCCTTGTTCAGAGCGTCGAAGTCCTCGAAAATGGTGGAAAGGTCATAGGTGGGGTAGCTTCCGCAGACCAGCACCTGACCGGTCTTGATATCCATGGCCACCACCGCCGCGCCCTGCGCGTCCCAGCCCTTGCCGGAGCCTTCTTCGCCCCGGAGCCCTTCGATGGTCAGCTTCAGGGTCTCCTCGGCGGCGGTCTGGAGCTTCAGATCGATGGAGACCTGCACGTTCTGGCCTGCCTGAGGCTCTACCTTATAATAAGATTCGATCAGGGTGCCGTCCTTGGTCATCTTATCCACACGGGTGCCGTCGATGCCGTGGAGATATTCCTCGAAGGCCTCCTCCAGACCGGTCTGGCCCACCAGCGCGTCCATGGAGTAGCCGTCCAGCGTTTTGTAATGCTCCCACTGCTTGGCGTTCATGGCACCCACATAGCCAAGGATGTGGGCGGCGTATTCCGTGGTGTACTCCCGGACGGAGGAGGACTCCACCCGCATACCGGGGATGTTCAGCTCCAGCACCGCCGCCAGGGTCTCGTTGTCCACGTCGGACAGGAACACATAAGTGCTCAGGCTGTTGACGGCGAACCGAAGGGTCAGCTCGTATCGCAGGCCCAGCACCGCCCGGGCATCCCGGTCGGACCATTCCGGAGGGATATCGTAGCTCTCCCGGAGCTTCTGCATCAGCAGAGGGGCGGAGATGTCGGAATCCAGATCGTCCCGGTAGATCAGGAACGACTGGAAATTGTTCTGCCAGCTCTGGCTCTGCTGATCCAGCGTATAGGCGAAGGGCTGATCCAGGGTCAGGGGCAGGTGGTCCACATACTCGATGCCCCGTGCCTGACACAGCTTCACCAGCTCATAGAGGGTACCGTTGGGGTCGACGGAGCTGGTGAGCACATAGTGGTTGATCGTCAGGTCGTAGCTGGCCCGGTTGGTCACCAGCACGTTGCCGTTCCGGTCCAAAATATTGCCCCGGGGAGCCTTCACCCGGGTCAGGGTGGTGAAGGTGGTGATATTGTTCTTGTTGCCGCCGGTGTCCACCACCTGCACCTTGTAGAGCCGGGATCCGTAGAAACACAGCACCGCAAAGAAGATGCACAGCAGGAACCCGGCACGGAAACGGGTCATTCTCTCCATGTTTCTCCTCCGATCTTGCCGATGGAAATGAGGATGGGATAAGCGATCGGCACCACCAGCAGGGACAGCCCCGCCGTCACCAGCGGCAGGCTGATCCGGGAAAGGAGCGCCTGCCCAAGGAACAGGGCGATGCCGAAGGTGGCCAGTTCATACAACAGCAGGCAGGCCCCAAGGCACAGCAGAAGGGCATCGATGCCCTGCCGCAGATAGGCCTGACGGAAGATCGCCGCCGTGACCCCCAGACAGGTGATCAGAGGGATGCAGGCCACGCCCGGCGCGGAGCCGGAAAAATGATAGGTCAAAGAGGCGATCAGCGCGAACACACAGCCGCTCTCGGCACCCTGCAACACGCAGATGCAGAAGATCAGACAGGGCACCAGATCCGTGGTGGCCCCGAAGATCCGCACCCGGCTCATGACCACGTCCTGGATCAGCAGGCCCACCACGCAGACCACGCCGAAAAGGAGCCACCGCAGGAAGGTCTGCCGCTGTTTTCTGGTCAGCAGGAGCTTGCCCAGGATGTCGTTCCGGGTGGCATCCGGGCGGAATTCATACTTTTTGAAACGTGCCATGGCTCACCCCTGTTGATAGTCCTTGAGGATGAACACCTGCTCCAGATCGTCGATGTCCGCGGCAGGCTCCAGGATCGCGTACTTCTCCACACCGGTCTGCCCGAAGCCGGCATCGATCACATAGCCCAGGATCAGGTTCCGGGGATAGAGGGTGGAACCGGCGGTGACCACCTGCTCCCGGTTCCGGATCACGGCGGCGCTGGGCAGATAGTCCATCCGGAGCAGACCTGCCTGACCCTGCGCGTAACCGCCCTGGACCATGCCGCCGTAGCCGGAGGAGGCAATGGTGGCGCTGACCTCCAGCGAGGAGTCCAGCACGGTACGGATCACGCAGTAGTTGGCACCGGCCTCCACCACCAGACCCACCACCTCTTCGTTCTCGGTGATGGCGCACATGCCCACCTGCACACCGTGGGCGGTGCCCCGGTTGACGGTGACGGCGCTGGTCCACTCGTTGGAGCTCCGGCCGATCACATAGCCGTCCACCAGCGCATAATGGTCCGTGGCATCGGTGAGCTCCAACAGCTCCCGGAGCCGGTCGTTCTCACGGGAGATGGCCTCTGCCACCAGCTCCTCCTCCCGCATCTGGGCGATCTCGGCCCGAAGGGCGGCGTTCTCCGCCTCCAGCGCCTCGTACCGGAACATATAGTCATACATCCGCTCCGCCTGCTGGGTCAGCGCGTTGGCACCGGACCGGAGCGGTGTCAAAACGCTCTGGACCAGGATCGTAGGGATGCTCTTGCCGGTGAGGTTGCTGGTCACCCCCAGCACCACCGCCAGCAGTACGGCCAAGATCAGGATCAGCCGCACCCGATTACTGAAAAAATGTCGCATATCTTCCTCCCGATGGTCGATGTAGGGCGGGGGCTCGCCCCCGCCGGTGTCCTTGCGAAGCAAGGACACATAAAGGCAACGTAGCTATCGATGACCGCAAGCGGTCATCGCAGACTGTCAAAAAAGTGGTGTCATCCCGAGACCAGTCCGCAGACTGGTCGTGGGGATCCCCCGGTCGGTAGGGAAATGTATCGAAAACTTCCCTAAAAAATTAGGGGATCGCCACGTCGGGCTTTGCCCTCCTCGCGAAGACATGGTTTTTCGACACGCTG
>JAFNXT010000346.1 GCA_017378975.1 Oscillospiraceae bacterium | reverse complement strand
GCTGGTCAATTTATCGCAATATCCGAATGCGAAATCACCAATACTGAGCAATCCTTCTGGTAATGAAACGGAGGAGAGAGTACTTTTGGTAGCATAGCGATCGATGTCGGCGGGGCCAAAAAATGCGTATTGGCCGATAGCAGAGACTCCTGGGTCGATTTGGAGAGAGGTGATACTCGACTTTCCCCATGGGGCAGTAGAATACAAATAATAGTTTACGGTGCTGCGTTCATAATCCCACATAGGACCAGTGCCAGAAATGGTGAGAAGGCCGTCTGAGTCCAAGGTGTAGGTCAGGTCATCGCCGCAGGGGCCGGTATCCACGATCTCGGCACCGAAGACAGGGCTCGCTGACAGGGTCGTGAGCAGGCACAGCAGGAAGGCGGTGCCTAACAAAGTTTTCCATAGCTTCATTTTCGTTTCCTCCTGTTTTTGCTTGTTTTGGGGATAGGATCGCCTAAGGATAGTATAACTAGACAGGATACTTCTGTCAATAGATCTTGTGGAAGGTGTTGGGAAACGGTGAAGGTATGATGTGGGAAAAAGGGCTTGTTTCGGCGGTCGGGGCGTGGTATAATCATATAGATAATTCTGAACAGAAGGTGTTTCAAAATGACAAAGATCGATATTTACAGCGGTTTCCTTGGGGCCGGTAAGACCACTCTGATCAAAAAGATGATCCAGGAGGGTTATCAGGGCCAGAAGCTGGTGCTGATCGAGAACGAGTTCGGTCAGATCGGCATCGATGGCGGATTCCTACAGGACGCCGGTATCAACATCACCGAGATGAACTCCGGTTGTATCTGCTGTTCTCTGGTGGGTGATTTCGGCAAGGCTCTGGAGGAAGTGATCGAGAAGTTCCATCCCGACCGGGTGATCATCGAGCCCTCCGGCGTGGGCAAGCTGTCCGATGTGATCGCCGCCGCGAAGAAGGTCACCGGTGAGGATGTGGAGCTGGGCTATACTGTGGCGGTGGCCGATGCCGGGAAGGTGAAGGTCTACCGGAAGAACTTCGGTGAGTTCTACAATGACCAGATCGGTACCGCCGCCACCATCATCCTGTCCCGGACCGATGCGATCCCTCAGGCGAAACTGGATGCCGCCGTGACACTGCTTCGGGAGCTGAATTCGGAGGCGACTCTGGTCACCACTCCTTGGGGTGAGCTGACCGGGGCACAGCTGGTGCAGGCCATGGAGGGTCAGGGCACGGTGGCAGATGCGCTGGCGGAGCTGGAGCATGACCATCACTGCTGTGGTCACCATGAGCACGAGCATCACCATCATGAGGATGGCCATCACTGCTGTGGCCATCATGAGCACGAGCATCACCATCATGAGGACGGCCATCACTGCTGTGGCCACCATGAGCACGAGCATCACCATCATGAGGACGGCCATCACTGCTGTGGCCATCATGAGCACGAGCATCACCATCATGAGGACGGCCATCACTGCTGTGGTCACCATGAGCACGAGCATCACCATCATGAGGATGGCCATCACTGCTGTGGTCACCATGAGCACGAGCATCACCATCACGAGGACGGTCACTGCTGCTGTGGCCATGACCATCATGACCATCACCACCATCATGCCGATGAGGTGTTCACCTCCTGGGGCGTTGAGACGGCCAGGAAGTTCAGCCGCGAGGAGATCGGTTCCGCTTTGGAGAAGCTGGATCAGGGTCTGTATGGCATCGTCCTGCGCGCCAAGGGCATCGTTGCTTGTACCGAGGGCGGCTGGATCCATTTCGACTTCGTGCCCGGTGAGGCGGATGTTCGTATGGGTGGCGCTGATTTGATCGGCAAGCTGTGCGTGATCGGTTCCAATTTGGACGAGGCTGGGGTGGCCCGGCTGTTTGGGGTGTGAGCCATGCAGCAGATCCCTGTTTATGTATTCACCGGGTTTCTGGATTCCGGTAAGACCAAGTTCATCCAGGAGACGCTGGAAGACGAGCGTTTCAACGCCGGGGAGCGGACGCTCCTGCTGGTGTTCGAGGAAGGGGAGGAGGAGTACGATATCTCCGCCTACCCCCATCAGAACGTATATGTCGAGGTCCTCGATCAGCAGAGCGTCACCACCAAGGAGCTTCAGGCTTTGGCGAAGAAGCACAAGGCCCAGCGCGTGGTGGCGGAGCTCAATGGTATGCAGCTGGTGGGAGACCTGTATACCCGGTTCCCTGAGGACTGGGCTGTGGCGCAGGAGGTCATGTTCGCCGATTCCACCACGTTCATGACTTATAACGCCAATATGCGCAATCTGGTGATGGACAAGCTGGTGGGTGCCCAGATGGTGGTGTTCAACCGGCTGGAGCCTGACGAGGATATCATGCCCTTCCACAAGCTGGCCCGTGCCGCCAGCCGTAAGATCGATATCCTGTATGACTACACCGACGGCACCACCAAGTTCGACGACATCGTGGATCCCTTGCCCTTCGATATCGAGGCTCCCGTGATCCTGGTGAAGGACGAGGATTACGCCCTGTGGTATCGGGATGTGACGGAGGAGCCCCGGAAGTATGACGGCAAGACTGTGTCCTTCAAGGGACAGGTGGCTATGCTTCGCCGGGATAAGAACGGGATGTTCGCTCCCGGTCGGTTCGTCATGACCTGCTGTGTGGATGATATCCAGTTCTGTGGCATCCCCTGCCGGTATGATAAGAGCCGGTCTCTGGAGTCGCGGTCCTGGGTGCAGGTGGAGGCGAAGATCACCGCCGAGAAGCATCCTCTGTACAAGGGGGAGCTTGGTCCCGTGCTGACGGCCCTTCGGGTCGAGCCTGCCGAGCCTGCGGAGCCTGATGTGGCGACCTTTTGAATAAAATATTGGGACTGTTGCAAAATGGAAGTTTTGCAACAGTCCCTTTTTCGATACTTTATGTCAGATATCATATGTAGCCTCGGCGGTCCGGTCGGGCTGGGGGCGGAAGGTGATGGTGCCGGTCTCGGCATCCATGGCATCTACGATCGCAAGGGACTCCAGGTGGTAGCCAAGGTTGCGGATCACGTTGCCGCCGATCTGGAAGCCCTTCTCGATCACGATGCCAAGACCTTCGATGGTGGCGCCGGCAGAGCTCGCGATGGAGATCAGACCCTGGAGGGCGCAACCGTTGGCGAGGAAATCGTCGATGATCAGCAGATGGTCGTCCGGACCGAGGAACTTGCGGGACACGATCACTTGATTTCGGTTCTTGTGGGTGAAGGAATCCACCTCTGCGACGTACATCTCGCCTTCGATATTGATGGACTTGGATTTTTTAGCGAAGACCATGGGGACCCCGAATTCCTTCGCTACGAAGGCGGCGATGCCGATGCCGGAGGATTCGATGGTCATGACCTTGGTGATGTGCTTGTCACTGAAGCGGCGCTTGAATTCCTTGCCGATCTGCTCCATCAGACCGATATCCATCTGATGGTTCAGAAAGCTGTCCACCTTCAGTACGTTGCCGGGCTTGACGATGCCGTCTTTTACGATCCGTTCTTCCAAAAAGTTCATTGCGTTACCTCCTGTGGATTTCACTATACCGATATTAGCACGATCTGGGCGGATCGTAAATATGTGATTTGTCGAATGCTGTAAATTGGAAGGACAAGGTTGACATCAACAGTCAAATGTGGTATTTTTCATATATGCAAAATGGGGAGATCCATGGGTTTTTGTGGGCTCTCCGGTGCAGTATATTATTTAGGAGGTTTACTATGAAAAAGCTCATCGCACTGTTGATGGCAATGGCGCTGGTCCTGGGTCTGGCGGCTTGTGGCGGTAACGGCGGTCCCGCCGTTGACGGCAAGGCTGACTTCAAGGTCGGTGCCATCTATATCAACAGCAAGAACGACACCGCAGGCTACACCTTCGCCCATCACAACGGCATCACCACGGCCATGAAGGAGTTGGGACTGGACACCGACAAGCAGCTGGTCATCGTGGACGAGGTCCCCGAGGATGACGAGCAGGTCCTGTCCGCCATCGACACTCTGGTCGGTGAGGGCTGTGACATCATCTTCGGCATCTCCTTCGGCTATATCAATGCCATGGAGAAGGCCGCCGGTGAGTATCCCGACGTGATCTTCTCTCACGGCACCGGCTACAAGTCCAATGAGACCAACTTCAACAACTACTTCGGTCGTGCTTATCAGGCCCGTTATCTGGCCGGTATCGCCGCCGGTATGAAGACTCTGGAGACCGGTAACAACAACGTCGGTTACGTGGCCGCTTACGGCACCGAGTATGCTGAGACCGCTTCCGGCATCAACGGCTTCGCTCTGGGCGTCCAGGCGGTGAACCCCGATGCCAAGATCACCGTCAAGAAGCTGGGCACCTGGGCCGACGAGGTCAATGAGTCCGCCTTCGCCGTGGAGCTGATCGAATCTTACGGCTGTGGCGTGATCTCCCAGCACTGTGACTCCGCTCAGCCCCAGATCGCCGCTGAGAATGCCGGCGTTTTCGGCTGTGGCTACAACTCTGACATGACTCCTGATGCTCCCAAGGCACACCTGACTGCCGCTATCTGGAACTGGAACGTGTACTACCGTACCGCCATGCAGGCCGCGATGGACTGCGGTGAAGCTTCCAAGTTCGTGGAGACCATGGGCTCCGGCGCTTACTACGGCGGCCTGAAGGAGGGCTTCGTGGATGTTTCTCCTCTGTCCGAGAACTGCGCTGAGGGCACTCAGGCTGTGATCGACACCGTCAAGGCTATGATGGTCAATGGCGAGTGGGATGTTTTCTCCGGTGTGAAGCTCCAGATCGGTGCCGATGGCAGCGTGAACAAGGTGGACGCTCCTCTGGTCGACAACGCCGGTAACGAGATCGTTGCCGCCGGCGGCGCTTCCGTGGAGGACAGCGTCATCACCGGTACCATGAACTACTACGTGGCCGGTGTCCAGGAGGGCTGATCCCTTATTCGCATCTGATATCTTCCGGGCCGGCCTGCGGCCGGCCCGGTCCCGTTCCTCAGGATGGATGGGGGTCGCAGAAAAATCCTTTTCTGTGGCCCCGATCCATCTTGATAAAGAAAATAAAGGAGGGGCGCTCCATGAGCGAAGCGTATGCCATCGAGCTGAAAGGGATCACAAAGACCTTCGGCAGTGTGGTGGCCAACAAAAACGTGGATCTGAACGTCCGGCCCGGTGAGATCCTGGCTCTGCTGGGTGAGAACGGCTCCGGTAAGACCACGTTGATGAACATGCTTTCCGGTATCTATCAGCCGGATGGCGGTGAGATCTTCGTCGACGGACAGAGAGTTTCCATCGACTCGCCGGAGGATGCCAAACGGCTGGGGATCGGTATGGTCCATCAGCATTTCAAGCTGGTGGATGTGTTCTCCGCCGCTGACAACATCTGGGTGGGAAAAGAAAAGGCCGGGCTGTTCCTGAAGAAGGAACGGAACACCCAGATCCGGGAGATGGCGCTGAAGTTCGGTTTCGATATCGATCCGGAGAAGAAGGTCTATGATATGTCCGTATCCGAGAAGCAGACTCTGGAGATCATCAAGGTGCTGTATTACGGCGCGAAGATCATCATCCTGGACGAGCCCACTGCCGTGCTGACGGTACAGGAGGTCCGGAAGCTTTTCGATGTCCTGCGGAAGATGAAGGAAGAGGGACACTCCATCATCATCATCACGCACAAGCTCAACGAGGTCATGGAGATCTCCGATCGGGTAGCGATCCTTCGGAAGGGTGAATACATCACCACGGTGGATACGGCGACCACCACCGAACAGGCTCTCACGGAGTGGATGGTGGGCCGGAAGATCGATCTGAACATCGAACGTACGCCCATGAATCGGACCCGTCCTCTGCTGGAGGTGCGGGATCTGACGATCCGGTCCGATGCCGGGTCCATTGCCATCGATGGCGTGGATTTCTATATCCGTGGCGGTGAGATCCTGGGTGTGGCCGGTATCGCCGGTTGCGGACAGAAGGAACTGTGCGAGGCGATCGCCGGTCTTCGTCCCCTCGAGAAGGGAAAGATGATCCATAAGGGCGAGAATATCGTGGGCCTGACACCCAAGCAGATCCTGGAGAAGGGCATTTCCATGTCCTTCATCCCGGAGGATCGGCTCGGTATGGGTCTGGCACCTTCTTTGTCGATCACCGACAACATGATCCTGAAGAAGTACGCCGATACTAAGGGTCCCTTCGTGGACCGGAAGATCGGTCGTGCCGATGCCGAAGAGGTGATCCGGGAGCTGGAGGTGGTCACGCCTTCCACCGAGACACCGGTGCGCCGTCTGTCGGGCGGTAATGTCCAGAAGGTCCTTCTGGGCCGGGAGATCAAGGCCGGGCCTAATGTGATCATCACGGCGTATCCCGTCCGTGGTCTGGACATCAACAGCTCCTATGCCATCTACAACATCCTCAACAAGCAGAAGCAGGAGGGCGTAGGCATCCTCTTCGTGGGCGAGGATCTGGACGTGATGATCGCTCTGTGCGATAAGATCATGGTCCTGTGCCACGGTAAGGTCATGGGCGTGGTCCATGCACACAAGACGACCAAGGAAGAGCTGGGTCTGATGATGACCGGCGCTCTGGATCTGACTTACAAATATGAGGACAAGCCTGCCGGCCTTGCCAAGGATACCCGGTTCGGTGAGACAGAAGAGGAGGCGGCAGAATGAAGATCCATATCGTGAAACGGGACACCTGCCCCTTCTGGAAGAAGTGTTGTTATTATGCGGGCGCGGTCTTGCTGGCCCTGCTGTTGGGCGCGGCATTACTGGCATCCATGGGTGTCGATCCCATTGCTTACTATACCCGGATGTTCACCATGGGGACAGTGGGCAACAAGATCGCCTACAAGGTCTGGATCAATTATTTGAAGGAGCTGGTGCCTCTGGCGCTGACTTCTGTGGCGCTTTCTCTGGCCTTCAAGATGAAGTTCTGGAACATCGGTGGTGAAGGTCAGTTCATCCTTGGCGCGATCGGCGCGGCTTTCGTGGCCGTCAAGGCAGGTCCGATCCTGCCGGGGTGGTTGACCCTGACGCTCATGTGTGTTGCCGCTATGGTCGTGGCCGGTCTGTACGGTCTGTTCGTGGCGGCGCTGAAGGTCCGCTTCGGCACCAACGAGACCCTGATGACCCTGATGCTCAACTATGTGGCGTTGTATGTACTGATCTTCCTCGGCGAGGACAAGGGCGCATGGAACTTCTTCCTTGATCCCGATTCTCTGCGGCCGGTGTTCGCCAGCTTCTCTGATATCATTTCCTTCCCGTCGATCCCCATGGGCGACAAGTTCAGTCTGAACATCTGTGTTGTACTGACGGTCCTGATCGGCGTGCTGGTGTATGTATATCTGAAGCACACCAAGCATGGATATGAGATCGCGGTGGTGGGCGACAGTGCTGGCTCTGCGAAGTACGCCGGTATGAAGGTCAACACCATCGTGTTGCGGACTGTCTTCCTGTCTGCCGCTCTGATCGGTCTGGCGGCGGCCTTCAAGGTGGGCACTGCCGGTATCCTGTCTACCGCCATCACAGATGATGTGGGCTGGACCGGCATCATCGTGGCGTGGTTGTCTCAGTTGAACACCGCTGTGATCTTTGTGGTGTCCGCACTGATCTGTGTTCTGCACTACGGTTCTACTGTGGCTGCGGCCACCTTCTCTCAGGTGGATTCCAGCTTCGCCAATATGCTCCAGGGCGTGATCCTGTTCCTGGTGCTGGCGGCAGATTTCTATACCCGGTTCCGGGTAGTCATCGTGAAGAAGGGAGGGAAGGACAATGGATAAACTGGGTGTCATCACTTCCTTCATCCATAACATCGTGGTCTATAATATCCCTCTGCTCTACGGCACGGTGGGCGAGATCGTGGTGGAGAAGTCCG
This sequence comes from Oscillospiraceae bacterium, assembly GCA_017378975.1. Classification (GTDB taxonomy): domain Bacteria; phylum Bacillota; class Clostridia; order Oscillospirales; family Oscillospiraceae; genus Faecousia. The sequence continues at coordinate 2,048 of JAFNXT010000346.1, read as the reverse complement.
GCAGCCTGAATCTGGGTGTAGAAGGTATCATGGCGGTCGGCGCGATCTTCGGCTACATCTGTGGCTGCTATGCCAATTCCCTGATGGTGGGCATCCTGATGGCCTTCCTGACAGCGGCGCTGTGCGGTCTGCTGTTCGCGGTGCTGACCGTTTCTCTGCAGGCCAATCAGAATATCACGGGTCTTACCATCACCACCTTCGGTCTGGGCGTTTATTTCTTCGTAGGTAACGGTCTCAAGTCCAGCGGTTGGCCGATCATGGGCAACTACGACAACATCAAGGCAGGTTTTGCGGATCTTCCGATCCCGGGACTTTCCTCGGTCCCGGTGCTGGGACAAGGGTTGTTCAGTCATAACGTTCTGGTATATCTGGGCATCGCCATCGCCCTGTTCATGTGGTGGTATCTGAACCGGACCACCCCCGGCCTGAAGCTTCGGGCTGTGGGTGAGGACCCGGCCGCGGCGGATTCCGTGGGCATCAATGTCAAGTTCATGAAGTATCTGCACATCTGTCTGGGCTGTGGCATCATGGGCATCGGTGGCTACTATATGGGTCTGAACATGTCCGGTTCCTTCAACTCCAGTTGTTGGATCAACGGTTACGGTTGGATCGCGGTGGCTCTGGTCATTTTCGCCAACTGGAGCCCTGCTACGGCGATCCTGGGCACCTTCGTGTTCGGCTTCTTCAACACCCTTCGGGTCTCCGCAAGCTCCCTTGCTGCCGCTTTCCCCGGTGGTCTGGGGTGGTTGGGTTCGATCCCTACGCAGGTGTATCAGGCTTTGCCCTTCGTCATCACTGCGGTCGTGCTGGTGGTATCCTCTGTCCGCAAGAAGCGGGGTTCCGGAGCGCCCGCGGCGCTGGGTCTGAATTATTTCCGTGAAGAACGGTGAGGCTATCAAAAAACAGCTCCCTTTCAAGGGAGCTGTTTTTTGGTCGATTCAGAGCAGGTGGGAGATCACATACCAGATGGCGATGACCACCAGCAGAAGGGGGATGTAGGCCATCAGAGCGGCGGAGGCGATATAGACGGCTCCGATGCCCAGATAGTTCAACAGGCATACCAGACCTGACAGGAGCAGGGTGGTGAGGATCGCGCGGCTGAGCTGTTTCCCGACCACGTTGCAGAAGAAGAAGGTATACAGTACGCCGAGCAGAGGGTTGATGAAGGCCAGAGCGCCGCCCACCAGCAGCTTCAGGGCGCCCAGCAGGAGCGCGGCGATCAGGATGATCACCAGGATCATGGGGGCGTAAGCCGCAAGGCCCGCGGGCACAAGGAAATCCAGAGCCAACGCAATGATGTACTGCAGACAGATGGCCAAAACAACGGACAGGATCCGGAAGAAGAACCAGCCGAAGAGCTTCTTGCCCTGAGGGAGCCAGCTGTCAAGCAGGTTCATCAGGAAGGCCAGGATCACCATGTCCAGGATCTGGGCACAGATGGTGGCGAAGTCCGCGGTGAAGAAGTTGAAGATGTTCAGGTAGTCCCCGGCGATGGTCACGAAGGGCAGGGGGGACAGGAGTTCCTTGATCTTCAGACCGCAGGAATAGACCACCACATTCACCACATAGATGCACAGGATGGCGATGGCGGCGGATACGGCACGGTTCAGGTTGGACTTCTTGCCGAAGATCAGACGTGCCACGAAGCCGAAGACCAGAGATCCCAGAGCGAAGATGGCAACGAATCGCAGGAACTGCTCCGCATCAAAACCTTCAGGGGTGATCGAATCGAAGAAAGCATAGATCTTTTCCATAGATACCTCCTTACAGGTAGGAAAACAGCCGCCGTTGCCGGCGGCTGTTTATGTTGAGAATAAGAACTGATTACTTCAGCTCGGCCTCGGCGCCAGCTTCCTTCAGCTCGGCGACCAGCTTCTCGGCATCTTCCTTGGAGATGGCTTCCTTCAGGGTCTTGGGGCAGTTGTCGACCAGATCCTTGGCGTCCTTCAGGCCCAGGCCGGTAGCGGCACGGACGACCTTGATGACGTTCAGCTTGGAAGCGCCAGCGGACTTCAGGATGACGTCGAACTCGGTCTTCTCCTCCACCT
>JAFNXT010000345.1 GCA_017378975.1 Oscillospiraceae bacterium | reverse complement strand
GTTGGATAACAAATACAGTAGCGAATCGGTTTCGCCGCCGCAGCGGCATACCGAGCGCAACCGCCGAAGGCGGCTCTTTGCGCGTTGCGGGCCACCCCATGGCGTTGGTCAGTGGCACACGATTGTCTGGCACTCGCTGCTTAGTCGCAGAACTCGGCCACGCAGCGCTCGTAAGCGGCTACGGGATCGGCAGCAGCCGTGATGGGACGGCCGACAACGATATAGTCGGAGCCGATCTCCTTGGCAGCGGCAGGAGTCATGACACGCTTCTGGTCACCCACCTCGCCGTCAGCGAAGCGGACACCGGGAGTGATGGTCAGGAAGTTCTCGCCACAGCGCTCGTGGACCTTACCTGCCTCCAGAGGGGAGCAGACGATGCCGTCCAGACCGGCGTTCTTGGCGGTCTCGGCGTAGTGCATGACCACCTGATCCATGGGCTCCTTGATGAGGATGTCACGCTCCATGGCTTCCTGATCGGTGGAGGTCAGCTGGGTCACGGCGATCAGCAGGGGACGGGTGCCGTCCTCACGGGTCAGACCTTCCAGCGCGCCCTTCATCATGGCGGTGGCACCGGCGGCGTGGAGGTTGGTGATGTCCACATCCAGATTCCGCAGGACGGCCATGGCCTTCTTGACGGTGTTGGGGATGTCGTGGAGCTTCAGGTCCAGGAAGATCTTATGGCCACGGGCCTTGAGCTCTCTGACGATGCTGGGACCCTCGGCGTAGTACAGCTCCATGCCGATCTTCACGAAGGGCTTCCGGCCGGTGAACTTGTCCAGGAACGCAAAGGTCTGCTCCGCGCTGGCGAAGTCACAAGCTACGATCACATCTTTTCCCATAATTGTACGCCTCCTATGATATCTTTCAAATTATTGATCTTATATTTATCCATGACACCGGGCAGATCCCGGATGATGTCCCGACAGACGAAGGGGTCTACCAGATTGGCGGCACCGACTTCCACAGCGGTGGCACCGGCCAGCATCATCTCGATCACGTCCTCGGCGGAGCTGACACCGCCCATGCCGATCACGGGGATCTTGACGGCGTTGGCTACCTGATAGACCATCCGGACAGCTACCGGGAAGATGGCAGAGCCGGAGAAGCCGCCCATGGTGTTTGCGATCACGGGGCGGCGGCGCGCGATGTCGATCCGCATACCCAGCATGGTGTTGATCAGGCTGATGCCATCGGCACCGGCGTCTTCACAAGCCTTGGCGATGGAGACGATGTCGGTGACGTTGGGGGACAGCTTGATGATCACGGGCTTGGTGGTGACGGCCTTCACGGCGCGGGTCACCTGAGCCGCGGCTTCCGGAGAGGTGCCGAAGCTCATGCCGCCGCCGTGGACGTTGGGGCAGGAGACGTTGACCTCCAGCCAGCCTACCTGCGGTTCGGCATCCAGCTTTTCGCAGGTATAAGCGTAGTCTTCCACGGAGAAGCCGGAGACGTTGGCCATCACAGGCTTATGGAAGCATCCCTTCAGCAAGGGCAGCTCATGGGAGATCACCTTGTCCACACCGGGGTTTTGCAGGCCCACGGCGTTGATCATGCCGCTGGAGCACTCCGCGATCCGGGGGGTGGGGTTGCCGAACCGGGGATCTTTGGTGGTGCCCTTGAAGGAGAAGGTGCCAAGGCAGTTGATGTCGTACAGCTCGGCGAACTCGTAGCCGTAGCCGAAGGTGCCGGAGGCAGGGATCACGGGGTTATCCAGTTCGATGCCGCAGAGGCTCACTTTCAAACGTTCCATGCGATCTCCTCCTTTCGCATCACGGGGCCTTCCTTGCAGATCCGCTTGTAGCCGGTGAGGGTCTTGCAGGAGCAGCCCATACAGGCACCGAAGCCACAGCCCATCCGCTCCTCGAAGCTCATCTGGCCGGAGGTGGTGGTGGCTTTATGGACGGCCTTCAGCATGGGCTCAGGGCCGCAGGTATAGAAGTGGGTGTAGTTTTCGGGCAGAGCGTTGGTCACGAAGCCCTTGGCACCGTGGCTCCCGTCCACGGTGGTCACGGTGACGGTGCAACCCAGCGCCTTGAATTCTTCCTCGTAGAAGACTTCGGAAGCGGTGTTGAAGCCCAGGATCACATTGACGGTCTTTCCCAGCGCCACCAGCTCCCTGGCCAGATGGTACATGGGAGGCACGCCCACGCCGCCGCCGATCAGCAGGGGAGCGTCACCGGCGCAGGTCAGGTCGTAGCCGTTGCCGAGGCCCGTCAGGATGTCCAATTTCTCTCCGGGGACCTTGGTCTGCATCTGAGCGGGGCCCTTGCCCACCACCTTGTAGATGATGGTCAGGGTCTCGGCGTCGTCGGTGCAGACGGAGATGGGGCGGCGGAGGAATTTACCTTCCAGCCGGATATTCACGAACTGACCGGGAGCGGTGATGGCGGAGGTGTCTCCGGAGAGGACCATTCTCATCACGTCTTTGGTCAGAGCGGTGTTTTCGGTGATGGTGAAG
>JAFNXT010000344.1 GCA_017378975.1 Oscillospiraceae bacterium | reverse complement strand
CGGATCAGTCGTTCAAACTCTCCGACCTCCAGCCTCTGTCCAGCGCAGAGCTTTCTTACCAATGGATCCACTGTCACGCCTCCGGAAGCTTCGCATACAAGGTCTTGGCCGTGACCCCGGGGAGCATACCCAGCTTCCCGGACAGGGCGCTGAGCGCTTCCGCCGGTGCGTCCAACACCACGCTGATGATATTCACACCACGTTCCCGATAAGGGATCCCCATGCGCCCCACTACGAACTCCTTATACCCGGTGAGGATATGGTTCACGGGCTCCGCAGAGCTCTCCTGTTCCACCACGATGCCAAGAAGTGCCACTCGTCTGTCCATATCGTACCTCCATAAAAAACGGCGTCCCCTTCCGGGGACGCCAAATACAGCCCTCCTTACGGAGCGCCTGATGTTCTATGGCATCCCTTCCGCCTCAGGAAACACCTTCCGCGTCAGAAGACTACCACCAGTATAGCACGAGTCTGCTCCCGCGTAAAGGGGGTAACGATGGAAAAAGAGCTCCCCGAAGGAAGCTCTTGAAATATCAAACAGTTGCCTTTGCCGTATGATGGGCGTTGACTTTAGCGCCCTGATGCTTTATCCCCATCCCAAGAAGGAGCATGATGAAGGCCGCCAGCGTGAAACCGATCACATAGACGATCAGACACCAGGGATAGGCCAACTTTTCCTGCACCAGAGAATATACAGGCAGATGCGGATCGCAATAAGGACTGATATAGAACATATTGAAGGTCTCCGACTCCAGCAGCCCAGTCCGGTAGGCCACCTCATTCATGACCGAGGCGATCGATACCGCCACAACGAACACAGGCATCGCCTTCAGAATCGTCCGGTACTCCAGCTTCACATACCCGGTATACATCAGATAGATCGCCAGAGTGATCATAGAGCCGTGACAGAACATGGTCTGGATATTGATGCCCACCGTACCGATGAACACGGAAACGGGATACACCATCACAGCCACACCGGCGAACAAAGAATATGTAGCCAGATACGCATACAGCGAATCGTGGACCTTCCCCTTCTTCAGCAAGCCGGCAAGGATGCCCACATACATGGGTGTAGAGCAAAACTGGAACGGGAACGCATACCACTGGAAATCAAAAGAAACACCGCCGTCATAGGAAAAGCTGTAATTCGTCAGCTTATAGACCTCCAAAACGGCCACGGTCACGGATACCCAAAGCACGACCCTCCGGATCCGATCCTCAGACGCGTCTTTTTTATGCCAGATACAAAGCAGGACCGCCGCAACGACCGACAATACACACCACATCACATGGAACCAACCATAAGGCTCCGGTGTGACCATCTGCGTATCCATGACACGCAGGATCTCTTGAACGACTGACATGATATCAGACCTCCTTTACGATCCCACATGATACCATAAATATTACATTTTGTCACCACTCGATCACAGAAATTTACAAATCGTTAATTTTTCGTAGCGGGTCGCAAAAATAAAGACGCTCCCATATCCGTAAAGGGAGCGTCACATATCCTCAAAGTCCCAGATCCTCACCAACGAGGATGAACTTGATCCGTCCTGCAGGGCGGCAGTTCCGGGTGATCAGGATCTGATTACAGATGCAGGTCTCGCTCTTGCAGTCGGCACAGGAACCGGTGGTAGTACAAGGGTTGGGCAACTGGAACCTCTGTTGGTTCAAAGGTGCGGCAACGGTCCGGGCACGAGTGATCGCATCCTCCAGAGTATCCGTGACCTTGTTCATCCCGGCGATCACAAGTACTTCCTTGGGTCCGTATACGATGGCGGCCACACGGTTGCCGGTGCCATCGATGTTCACCATCTGCCCGTCCAAACTGAGGCCATTGGCTCCGGTGAGGAATACATCGGCGAACATGGCATCCTTCGCCGCCTGGAGCTTCTCTTCCGACGTCTGGCATTTATCACGGTCGATCGCCCGATAGTCACCGGCGTTCAGCGCCTCCACCAGACCGATCTGATGGGCGGACATGACACCGCCCCAGCCCACGGTCGCACCCTGAGGGATCAGCTCCAGCGCCTTTTCCAATGCCTCCTGCCGGGTGGCACAGTACCAGGCATCGAAGTGGCGGCTCTTCAGATTCTTCACCAGGATCTGTCCCCGTTTGGCATAATACTGCTT
>JAFNXT010000343.1 GCA_017378975.1 Oscillospiraceae bacterium | reverse complement strand
GGATCTGACCTTCTCCAAGCTGGCCGCCGGGAAGCATACGGTGCGGCTGGAGGCGGCTTCCTTCCTCCATGAGGACCGGGTGGTCTTCCATGAGAGCTCCTTCACCATCAAGGCCAAGGAGCTCCAGGCTCTGTCGGCCCCTGTGCTGGAATACTGCTACAGTCAGCAACGGACCTCCATGCGGGTCCAATGGACAGCTGTGGAGGGAGCCACGGGCTATCAGCTCTACCGCAGTACAGATCCGGACGGCGGCTGGACCTGTGTCAAGACCGTCAGCGGCGGGGCGGTGCGGACCTATACCAATCAGGGGCTCACCGAGGGCGTGACCTACTATTATAAGGTCCGGGCCTTCCGGGACGTGGACGGGAGCCGGAGCTATTCCGCGTTCTCCAACGTGGGCTATATGCCCGCGGCGGTGGTGTTCGATTCCCCTTACAGCAATTCCGACTCCCGGGTCCGGCTCCGTTGGGAGCAGGTGGGCGGTGCCCACGGCTACCAGATCTGGCGGAAGGATGACGGCGGTGACTTCAAGCTGGTCAAGACCATCGGTGACCGGGGCAATGTCCTGACCTCCGATCAGGGCCATGTGACCGCTTACAGCAACACCGGTCTGGAGGCCGGGGAGCGCTATGTCTACAGGATGCGTGCCTTCGCCATCGCTGATGGGGAGAAGGTCTTCGGTCCTTATTCTCAGGAGGTCACCGTGGTGGTCCAGCCCTCCGCTACCACGCTGACGGCCACTTCCACCGCCGGGAAGGTCCGGCTGGGCTGGGAGGAGACCGCCGGTGCGGACGGCTATCAGATCTGGATGTCCGAAAAGGCGGACAGCGGCTTCGAGATCGTCAAGTCCATCGACGACGATGACGTGACGGCCTACACCAAGAACGGGCTTACCGGCGGCAAGACCTATTATTTCAAGATCCGTGCTTATGCGGAGGAGGACGGCGTGAAGTCCTTCGGCGCTTGGTCTGACGTGGTCTCGGCCAAGGTCGGATGAGATACGGATAAAGAACATCGGGTTCTATAATAACATCGCCAGACCGGCAAACGCGCCGGTCTGGCGATGCTTTTTTATCGATGGGAAAGGGCACTGCCGCAGAATTCGCAGACCAAAGTGTGGCCCAGGTCTACGATCAACTCCGCGCCGCAGTCGTCGCATATGAAGCGCTGTATCGTCCAGATGCTCTTGCGGAAGCAGACCGTTTGGCGCGCCTCGTCGATCCAGGCACCATCCAGCTTCTTCAGCCGGATCATCTGATGCAGCAGCCGGACCGTCCGTTCCCGGCGGAAGCCGGTGATCTGGCATAGCTGGGGGATGGAGGTGATATGCTCCTGCTGTACCAGCAGATAAAGCCGCGCGATGGCATCGGCCCGTCGGGTCAGGAAGATATACAGGCAAAGGATCGCGATGCCGTAGATGCTGGGCAGTCCGAAGACCACCGCCAGGATGGTCACATCGGCGCCGGTGGGCATCAGGGTGGTGTAGGCCGTCATGGTGACGGAGTAGATCACGGTGGCGATGCCGCAGTAGAGGATGGTCTTGTTCTTCCGGGCGTACCGGGAGAACTCCCGCCATCCCAAAAACGCCGCGCAGGCCAGTCCTACCGGCAGGAAATAGAGCCCGAGGACCGTGACGACGATCCACGGATCGATCTTCAGCTTTTTCTTCATAGCCGACCTCCGCAATAGACACAGACTCGTTCGTCATTGGCATACAGCACCGAGGTGCCGTTGCAGTTGACGCACTTGATCGCGATCCGGGGGGAGATCCGTGGGATGATGATCTCCTTGTCTACGTGATAGATGTAGGCTCCGGGGAGCATACCGTTGTCGATTAGCCACTGGACCCGGTCGGTGACCTTGGGATAGGTGGTGGAGGTCAGGCTGCACAGTCGTTCGATCCGGGTGATCTTCTCCTGAAGGATCAGATGCAGGAGCCGGTCGTGCTGTTTGCCCCGGCGGGCCAGCCGGATCCCGAGGACCGTCATGGCCGCGCCTGCCAACGTGAAGATACCGGGGAAGAACAGCAGGAACACCAGCCCGGAGGGGTCGTCAATGCCGGTGAAAAGGATCAACAGGATCGGCGGCAGGGTCAGCAGCAGGAAGGTGATCCCGATCACGGCCATCTTCACGCCGTTGATATAGAAGAGCTCCTTCTCCCGGTTGGTCTTGTGGATCACATAGAACAGTCCCAGCGGTGGCAGGATCACCAGAGCCACCGCGACCTGCCACCAGCGGTAGTCTTCATGGGATGTGCTCCGTTGGGGCACGTCCCGGGAGACGCGGCCCACGACCAGCTTCATCAGATGGACGACGAAGCCCACGAACAGCCCCATGAGCACCAGCGTACCCAGCAGGATGATCCCCGTGCCCACCGGGGGGAGCAGCCCCATGAGGAAGCCTCCGATGAACGTGATCGCCAGCGTCACAAGGAATGCCAGAAGATATTTCTTGGTCTTGGACATGATGGCTCCTTTCCATAGTAAGAGACCGCCCGGGACAGGCGGCTCAGACGGTCAGGGGATGGATACGGTCTTTGCAGGGGAGGGTCCCGGACCCTCCCCTGCGGCAGATCCGTCAAGGTCGCAGGATCTGGTGCCGTTTCTTATCGAATTCTTCCTGTGTGATCAGGCCCTGATCCAACAGGGTCTGATAGCTCTCCAGTTGTTTTCGGACCTGCGGGCTCGTGGGGACGGCAGGATACAGGACCGGTCGGGACTTCTTTTTGGACAGGGACCGGAACATCAGGATCCCCAGACCAAGGCATAGGGCCGCACTGCCGAAGAGGATCGCCCGGGTGAGGATCAGGATGGTACGGGCCTCCGACATGGTCTCGGCAAAATAGACCAGATAGAACTCTTCCAGCACCGGGTAGACCTCGTCGTTGAGGATGACAAGGTCATCCAGCCCCGGATCCGGGAGCCCATCGGCCGTTCTGGAGCGTTCGGTCTGCACCACGCAGTCCAGCAACACCGGCTGATAGGGGGTACAGTCACGGATCTGATCCAAAAGCTCCGTTTCATCCAAGTCCACCAGAAGCGCCGCGGTGACGATGCCCTGATCTTCGATCCCGACGGTCGCCCGGAACCACAGCTGACCCTGCTGTTCGTCATAGCGGAAACGCTCCCAGACCATCATTTGAGATACATGGTACTCGGTGTCCTCACTCAGCTCATAGAGATCAGTGGTGGCCATCTCTTCCGGGGAGGCGTTCCCCACGAAGCCCGTGGCGAGGAAGAGCGCGCCGGTCAGGAGCAGAGCCAGTGCCAGCAGAACGAAGATCAGCTTCTTCATGGTTTTTTACACGTCCTTGCTCTTGGAGGCGATCTCCATCAGGCACTTGGCGATGAACTGGTCGGGGGTCATGGCACCAAGGTCCTCGCCCTTGCGGGTACGGACGGAGACGGTGCCGTTCTCCATGTCACGGTCGCCGATCACCAGCATATAGGGGATCTTCTGCATCTGGGCCTCACGGATCTTGTAGCCCAGCTTCTCGGAGCGGCAGTCGCACTCGGCACGGATGCCCAGATCCTTCAGATCCTGGGTCAGGCCCTTGGCGTACTCGTGGGCCCGGTCGGTGATGGGCATGACCTTTACCTGGGTGGGCATCATCCACAGGGGCAGGGCACCTGCGTAACGCTCGATCAGGTAGGCCAGGGTGCGCTCGTAGCAGCCCAGGCTGGTACGGTGGATGATATAGGGGGTCTT
>JAFNXT010000035.1 GCA_017378975.1 Oscillospiraceae bacterium | reverse complement strand
GATGGATCTGCTCTGGCGAAAGATAAGAGGGTAGAGCAGACCGTCGATTTGGTGGCATCGTATTTTCAGATAGACGAACGACAAGGAGGTTATTTGGAATGAAAAAAGATTTGAAACGGGTGGTCAGCGTTTTGCTGTGTTTGACGATGATGTTGACACTACTGCCTGTCTCTGCATCCGCCTCTATCGGTGGAATGTGCGGAGATGATGTGACGTGGGAACTGGGGAGTGACAGGGTCCTGAGGATCTCTGGGTCTGGTCCTATGGCCAATTACAGTTCGTTTGATTCCCGATATGCGCCATGGTATGAGAATCGGGCTTCGATCGATGAGGTAGTGGTAGGACCGGGGGTCACTACGATCGGAGATGACGCATTTTATAGCTGCAAATACTTGACCAGTGTGACATTGCCTGAGGGGTTGACCACTATCGGTAGTGGTGCGTTCTCTTTTTGTGATCATCTGCTAAATATCACGTTTCCTAAGGGATTGGAAACGATAGGGCGTTGTGCGTTTATTGAATGTGAAATGCTGGACGACATCGTGCTTCCTGAGGGACTGGTCACCATAGACGTTGGGGGGTTCGAGTGGTGTACCGGTTTGACCAATGTGACGTTCCCTAAGGGACTGGAGACCCTTGGAGAGAGTGCGTTCTTAGGCTGTAAAAGCCTAGCCAGCGTGGTGCTACCTGAGGGGCTGGTTACGGTCGGGGAATATGCATTTAGTGAATGCGAAAGCTTGAGGAGTGCGTATTTTTCGGAAGGGTTGCGCAGTATTGGAGATGGTGCATTCATTTTCTGTTATAATCTGAAGACTGTGGTGCTGCCTGAGGGGCTGACCAGCATCGGAAGAGCCGCGTTCGAAGAGTGTTATATGTTGTCCAGTGTGAAGTTGCCTGAGAGTATGACTCGCATCGAGGAGTGGGTATTTGATGATTGTGTCAGGCTCGATAAAGTGGTGATACCGAAGGGGATCACCAGCGTTGGAGACTATGCGTTCTACGGGTGCAAGAGCTTGCAGGATGTGTATTATCTTGGGTCAGTGGAACAGTGGGACGGAATAACGATAGGTGAGGAAAATGATCCGCTGAATAATGCAACGATCTATTGCGGTGGTGTGGTTTTGGAAAACTCCGGAACATCACGAAATGAGAGTGCGACGAGTACGCAGAATATCCACGTTGTCAAGAATACAAAGAAAAATTCTGACAATAAAGATAAATATGTCATTTGTCCGGAGGCGCAGGCCAGATATGACGGGGTGATATATAATGCTGACCAAAGCGGTGTGATCAGATTGCCGGGAACCTTGGAGGGTCCGGTCACCTTCGTGGCGAAAGGCTATGTGTCACGTGTGCTGAACGCTGAGCAATTGGTCGATATGGACAAGGTCCGTTTGCAAAAGGCTTCGACGGATGGTCCTGTGATCAGTGCGGTTTGGGTCGGAAATGTGGATCTGATGTCGGAAGAGGTGACCATCACTCAGGATGATCACGACTTTTACGAATTCAATGTTGAAGTGGACTGGGGAACATCCGGTGCCGGGACGGTGAAACTATGGCAGGATGGGAGAGCGGCTGAATTTGACAGCGATGGTGAGTTGACTGTAAATGTCACGGACAAGTTCGATGTGCTGTCACCGATCGGTGTGGTCGCTACCGATTCGGATGGGCGGAGTTGTAAACGGACCCTGAGGATACGGGGGAGCACGCTTCCGGCAGAAATAGCGTATTTGGAAGGGTGGGAATTATCCTTTGGTGATGATTCCTCTGGGATCACGCTGCCGGGGAATCACCCGATTTTTGGAGGCGCGGTCATTTCTTCCAAACTAAATGACCCGATACATATGACGGTCAGTGCAAAAGAAGGTCAGATCTATTGCGCGTTGGGCGTGGATCTTTATGAGAGGGAAAACGGAGTAGATATGACCCAGCATAAAAACGGGAATGTCAAAACCGAAACACACGATAAGGTCACGAAGTTCATCGAAGATTTTGAGCGGGAGGTCTGGGAGAAGAAGGATGATATCAAAAATCTGAAAGGACTCGTAAAACAGTATAAAAAAGCGACCCAAAAAGTGAGCGGATCCGTTGGTTTTCAAGCGGAGCTCACGGTGATGGGCTTTATGAAAGGCTCATATGATAAGGCTGGGAATATCACATGGCAGAAGACGGGCCTGCTGGTAAATCCTTCGGTCGATCTTGACTGGGGATTCCAGGGGAGCATAGGGCCGGTACCGGCTTATCTGGAGGCCGCTGTAGAGGCAGAGCTTGAAGGGCGGTTAGAAATCAAAAATGAGGATAAAAAGGAGTTTAGCGGTAGCATTTCCGGCGATGTTTCCGTGCGGCTCGGCTTTGGCGTTGGGATCCGTAAAGTTTTGTCTATCGGATTTGGCGGTAGAGGTACGCTTAGTCCCTATTGGGATATCCGACATGATGAAAAGGATTATTTCAGACTGACGGCAAGCTTCAACCTGTATGCTAAGGCCTCGTTGGGGCCATTCACCTACAAGAAGGATTTTGATACATTGGATGATGCGGTGTGGGTCGAACGTCCTTCTTCCAAGACCGCCAAAACGTTGAATGCTGCACCGGGACTATATGATCAGGATTCTTATGAGTTGACGGATCTGAGCTATCTGGATCAGGTGTCCTATGTGGCAACGACACTGGGGGCGGCAGGACAGTCGATCGGACTTGCGAATGTGCTGAGGGCCAATATCTATCAGCAGGCAGAGGTCCAGATCCAAAAGCTGGATGACGGGAGGACCCTGGCGGTGTGGGTGGATAGTGAAGACAGTGTGTATGACCATCTGCAGTTGTATTACAGCATTTTGGATGGAAGTAGTTGGTCTGCCCCGGCCCTTGTTTG
>JAFNXT010000342.1 GCA_017378975.1 Oscillospiraceae bacterium | reverse complement strand
TGACTTCTGCGAGGCCCACGGGCTGCGCTACTGTCTCCACGGTGGCACCTGTCTGGGTGCCATCCGGCACAAAGGCTTCATCCCGTGGGATGACGATGTGGATATCGCTATGCCCCGCAAGGACTATGACCGCTTCCTGAAGCTGGCCCCCGGAGCACTGGGCGAGCGCTATACCGTCCTGACCTACAAAACGGACGACACCATGCTGACCAATGTGACCAAGATCCGGATCGATGAACCGGGGATGGTCTGGACAGGAGATACCTTCCCCTTCCTGGACATCTTCCCCATGAGCGATGTCCCCAACACGAAGGCGTTGCAGACCCTGCAAAACAAACTGGCGATCTTCGTCAACAATATCGTCTACGCCAGGATCGGCTATATCGAGCTCAACTCCTTCAAGTCGAAACTGGTGTTCGGCACCCTGTCCAAGCTGGGCAGACGGTTCTGGAGCAATGTGCTGGAATATCTGGTCATCAAGTATTTCCCCCATTTCCGTTCCAAATATGTCGATATCGTTGCCACTGCCAACTATTGCGGCAACACCGGCTATGCGAAGGATCTTTGCCCCAAGGAATACTTCACCGAGTTCGAACTGGCCGATTTCTGTGATGCCCGATTCTACATCACGAAGCACTGGGACGCTTATCTGACCAAGATCTATGGCGATTATATGACTCCGCCCAAGGAGACTGACCGTATCAACAAACACGGTATCGAGAAAGGATGACGAGAACATGAAGGTAGTATTGCTGGCCGGTGGCTTCGGCACCCGCATCAGTGAAGAAAGCCAGAATCGTCCGAAACCCATGATCGAGATCGGCGGCATGCCGATCCTGTGGCATATCATGAAGCAGTATTCCCATTACGGCTTCAACGAGTTCGTCATCTGCTGTGGTTATAAAGCCTATGCGATCAAGGAATATTTCGCTAATTATTTCCTCCACCACAGTGATGTGACCTTCGATTTCTCCTCCGGGAAGAACGAAGTATCCATCCACAACAACGCCACGGAACCCTGGAAGGTGACGCTGGTGGACACCGGTCTGAACACCATGACCGGTGGTCGTGTCCGCCGGATCCGGGACTATCTGGACGGCGAGACCTTCATGCTCACCTACGGTGACGGCGTGTCGGACGTGGATCTGCACCGGCTGTTGCAGTGCCACCGTGCTTCCGGCAAGCTGGCGACCCTGACGGCTTACCAGCCCAACAACCGCTTCGGTGTGCTGGACATCGACGGAGACGACACGATCCGGGACTTCCGGGAAAAGACTCAGGCCGACGGAGATTGGATCAACGCCGGCTTCATGGTGCTGGAGCCGGAAGTGATCGACCTGATCGCCGGAGACAGCACGGTGCTGGAGCGGGGACCCCTGGAGACTGCCGCCCGTATGGGTCAGCTCAACGCCTATAAGCACGGCGGCTTCTGGCAGTGCATGGATACCCTCAGAGACAAGCAATTGCTCGAAAAACTATGGGCAGAAGGCTCTGCCCCCTGGAAGGTGTGGGGATGATGTTGCAGTTTTATAAGGGGAAACGAGTGCTGGTCACCGGACACACCGGCTTCAAGGGCGCATGGCTGTGCCGGATGCTGTTGCTGGCCGGCGCTCAGGTCACCGGTTATTCACTGGGACCCGAGGAAGGTCCCAACCTCTTCGACATCTCCGGGATCGAAGGACAGATTCACCATGTGATCGGAGACATCCGGGATCTTGCGCATCTGCAACAGGTCTTCGATGAAGCACAGCCCCAGATCGTGTTCCATCTGGCTGCCCAGCCTCTGGTGCGCCGGTCCTATCAGGAGCCGGTATATACCTACGACACCAACGTCATGGGCACCGTGAACATTCTGGAGTGCGTCCGTACCCACCCCTGTGTCCGTTCCTTCCTGAACGTGACCACCGACAAAGTATACGAGAACAAGGAGCGTCCCGAAGGCTACCGGGAGGACGAGCCTCTGGATGGCTATGACCCCTACTCCAACTCCAAGTCCTGCTCGGAGCTGGTGACCCACAGCTATAAGAAGTCCTTTTTCACCGATGGACGCTGTGCCATCTCCACCGCCAGAGCCGGCAACGTGATCGGCGGCGGTGATTTCGCCAAGGACCGGATCATCCCGGACTGCATCCGTGCCGCTCAGGCCCAGACCCCGATCATCGTACGCAACCCCTTCTCCATCCGTCCCTATCAGCACGTGCTGGAGCCCCTGTACGCCTATCTGATGATCGCCCAAAAGCAGTATGAGGATCTGTCCTACGCGGACTACTATAACGTGGGCCCGGACGAGCGGGACTGCCTGACCACCGGACAACTGGTGGACTTGTTCTGCAAAGCCTGGGGCCATGGCCAAAGCTGGATAGATATGGCCGAGAAGGATGCCCCCCACGAGGCCACCTTCCTGAAGCTGGACTGCACCAAGCTCAAGCAGGTCTTCGGCTGGGCCCCCTGCTGGGATGCCCGGACCGCCATCGAGAAGATCGTGGAGTGGACGAAGGTCTATTTGGAAAACGGGGACATCCCCACTCTTATGGACCGGCAGATCGAAGC
>JAFNXT010000341.1 GCA_017378975.1 Oscillospiraceae bacterium | reverse complement strand
GCCACGATGCCACCATCGTTGCCAAGGAGATGGATCCCGAGCTGCTGATCGACGGCGAGATGCAGTTCGACGCCGCCGTGGCGCCCGAGGTGGGCCAGCTGAAGTTCCCCGGCTCTCCCGTGGCCGGCTACGCCAACACCTTCATCTTCCCCACCATCGAAGCCGGCAACATCGGCTACAAGATCGCCCAGCGTCTGGGCGGCTTCGAGGCTTACGGCCCCATCCTGCAGGGCCTTGCCGCGCCCATCAACGACCTGTCCCGTGGCTGCAACGCCGACGAGGTCTACAAGATGGCGATCATCACCGCCGCTCTGGTGTGATTATGACCATTAGGACCGCCCCTTTTCGGGCGGTCCTTGCCATTTTGCCGATTTTTTTCGGGGGAAAGATCTGCCACTTGACCCATGGGGCAGGGTATGGTATCATTTCTAGAAATAGATAAAGGAAAAAGAATATTTCGATCTATCAAATACAGGAGGAGATCCCAATGGCTTATATCTATCCCGAACCCAGCCACACCTTCAGCGAGTATCTGCTGATCCCCGGCTACACCTCTGAGGAGTGCATCCCCGACCGTGTGAGCCTGCGTACCCCTCTGGTCAAGTACCGTAAGGGCGTGGAAGAGCCTGCCATCAGTCTGAACATCCCTCTGACCTCCGCTGTCATGCAGTCCGTGTCCAACGACACGCTGGCGATCGCGCTGGCCACCGAGGGCGGTATCAGCTTCATCTACGGTTCCCAGTCCATCGAGGATCAGGCCGCCATGGTGGCCAAGGTCAAGGGCTATAAGGCCGGCTTCGTGGTCTCCGCCTCCAACCTGACCCCCGAGCACACGCTGGCGGACGTTCTGGCCCTGAAGGCAAAGAACGGCTTCTCCACCGTGGCCATCACCGAGGATGGCACCCCCAACGGCAAGCTGCTGGGCATCGTCACCAGCCGTGACTACCGTGTGTCCCGTATGGACCCCAGCGTGAAGGTCGGCGAGTTCATGACCCCCCGTGCCAAGCTGGTCACCGCTCCCAAGGACACCACCCTGAAGCAGGCCAACGACATCATCTGGGACAACAAGCTCAATGCTCTGCCCATCGTGGACGACCAGGACCACCTGATGTACTTCGTCTTCCGTAAGGACTATTCCTCCCACAAGGAGCATCCCCAGGAGCTGCTGGACAGCCAGAAGCGTTATCTGGTGGGTGCCGGTATCAACACCCGTGACTACGCCACCCGGATCCCCGCTCTGCTGGCCGCCGGCGTGGACGTGCTGGTGATCGACTCCTCCGAGGGCTTCACCTGCTGGCAGGCCAAGACCATCGCCTGGGTCCGTGAGCACTACGGCGACACCGTGAAGATCGGTGCCGGTAACGTGGTGGACAAGGACGGCTTCCGCTTCCTGGCCGAGGCTGGCGCTGACTTCATCAAGGTCGGCATCGGCGGCGGTTCCATCTGCATCACCCGTGAGACCAAGGGCATCGGCCGTGGTCAGGCCACCGCCCTGATCGACGTGGCAGAGGCCCGTGACCAGTACCTGAAGGAGACCGGCATCTATGTGCCCATCTGCTCCGACGGCGG
>JAFNXT010000034.1 GCA_017378975.1 Oscillospiraceae bacterium | reverse complement strand
CAGGTCGCAGGGTGCCCCGTCCCGGACCGCCTGCATCTGGGTGGTCACATGGGCCAGCACACAGGTCTGGGTGGGGATCTGCCAATGGTCCCGGATCTCTGCGAAGCGGCGCAGGATCCGGCCTGCCTGCTCCGGGGAGTCCGTCACCGGGTTCAGGCCGATCACCGCGTCACCGGCGCCGAAGGTCAGGCCCTCCAGCGTGGAGGCGGTGATGCCCTCCAGATCGTCGGTGGTGTGGTTGGGCTGGAGCCGACAGCTCAGAGTGCCGGGCAGACCGATGGTGGTATTGCAGTGGGCGGTGACGGTGATCTTATTGGCGGCGTAGATGAGATCCAAATTGGACATGAGCTTACACACCGCCGCGATCATCTCGGCGGTGAGCCCACGGCGGATCCGGCGGATGTCGGCATCGGTGGTGGTCTCGCTGAGGAGCCATTCCCGCAGGTCGGACACGGTCCAGTTCCGGATCTTTTCATAGGTGGGCTCGTTCACATCGTCCTGGATGATCCGGGTGACTTCGTCCTCCTCGTAGGGGACGGCCGGATGCTCCCGCAGGTCCGCCAGCGTCACGGCGGACAGCACCACTTTGGCGGCTACCCGCTCCTGCGCGCTGTCTGCGGCCAGACCTGCCAGCTTATCGCCGGACTTTTCTTCGTTGGCTTTGGCAAGGACCTCCTTCAGGTCACGGAAGGTGTAAGTCTTGCCGAGGAGGGTTGTCTGTAATTTCATAGAAGCCCCCTTTGGTTCAATGCAAAATGCAGAATGCATAATGCATAATTGAGGTGTCCCTTCGGGACATATTCAAATCATTCGCGAAGCGAATATCAAAAATTTTGCATTCTGCATTATGCATTATGCATTCTTTTGACCCACGCGGGTCAAAAGCAGGGCCAGGATCACGGCGGCGACGCCGCCGACCAGCTTGCCCACGATCATGGCAGGCAGGAACTCCGGGGCGAAGCCGGCGGTGAAGCCCAAGTGGTCGCCGAAGACGAAGGCCGCGGAGACGGCGAAGGCGATGTTCACCACCTTGCCACGGGGGTCCATGTCCTTCACCATGCCGAAGGTAGCGATGGAGTTGGCAAGGCTCGCCAGCAGGCCTGCGGCGGCGGTGTCGTTGATGCCCAGAAGCCTGCCCAGCTTCAACAGGGGCTTGCGCAGGAGCCGGGTCAACAGGTGGACCAGTGGGAAGGCACCGGCCAGCACGATGGCGATCTGGCCCACCGTCAGGAAGCCGTCCTCGATGGGGGCCATGCCGGGGATGATCACGAAGCCTGTCAGGGCCTCCACGATGGCGGCGGCAAGACCTGCGGTGATCACCGCCACCACGGCTTTCCCGAAGAGCCCGAAGCTCCGGATCATCCATTTTTCCGCTTTCCAAAGGCCCAACGCGATCAGCACCGCGATCAACACGATGGGGATCAGGTTCCGCAAGACCATCAGCACCGGGAAGCCTGCCGTGAGCCCGCCCACCAGAACGCCCACGGGGACGGTGACGATGCCGCACAGGATCCCCTTCGCCATGGCGGGGCGATCCTCCTCCGACAAAATGCCCATGGCCACCGGCAAAGTGAATACGATGGTGGCACCCAGCATGGAACCGGTGAGGACGCCACCCAGCAGAGCGGCCTGAGGGTCCTCGGTCAGCTCCGCCGCCAGAGGACCGCCGCCCATGTCACAGGCCAGAATGGTCCCGGCGAACATGGCAGGGTCTGCCCCCAAGGCCCGGTACACCGGTACCACCAGAGGCCGGAGCAGGGCAGACAGCACCGGGGCCAGCGTGATGATGCCGATCATGGCGATCGCCAGAGACCCCATGGAGAGGATGCCCTCCTCAAAATGACGCCCGATCCCCAGACGCCCTCCGGCGATCCGGTCCACCGCACCGGCAAGGGCGGCCAACGCCATGACGGCGATCACGATCTCGTGTGTGGACATGGTGTACCTCCTTAGGCTTAGGGATCAAAAGGAGCGGTTTCGGGAATGCAAAATGCAGAATGGCAATGCACAATGCACAATGGAGGTATCCCCTTTCGGGGATATTTTCAAAATCATTTCCGGAGGAAATACAATAATTCTGCATTTTGCATTATGCATTGTGCATTCGTGGGGAAAAAGCCGGGGGTAGCGTACCGCCTCCCGGATCAGGTCTTCTCCTGATCCAGGATCGCCACCACGGCGGCATCGATGGGGGCGTCCATGCAATAGCGGGAGGCCACAGTGCCGGTGCACAGGAGCACCCGGTCTCCCTTTCCGGCACCGACCTGATCTGCCGCCACCAGCTGTGCCGTGCCGGTGTCGATCAGCAGGAAGGTCTGCCCCATAAGACAATTCGCCTTTCGTGTGGCCCACACGGAGCCGGTGACTGTTCCGATCTTCAATCCGATCCCTCCAAAACTTGCTTCGCCAAAGGTGTCAGCAGCGCGCCCGGTGCCGGGGCTCTGCCGGTCCGTTTGAGCTGTCGGGCTTCCTCGGCGGTGATCAGCCGTTTACGGCCGCCGTCGGTGAACAGGATCCCCCAATTCTTCAGCTCCCGTTGGGCGGTGGCCAAAGAGCCGGAAAGGCTCCGGTTTTTGGGCACTTCCGGCAGGCCCGGAGTATAGAGCCACACCGGGATCCCACGGGACAAAGCGTCCAGCACCCGTTCCTCCCGGAAGCACAGGAGCTGTCCCAAGGTCAGGGAGCCGATCACGATCAGGTCCCATGGCTCCGCCGACACATAGTCACAGCCAAGGTCAGCCGCAGGCTCTTTGCCGATCAGCAAAGCCCGTCTCATGACAGGATCCTCCCCAGATCCCCGTCCCGGAAGCCGCAGGCGTTGGCCTCGTCATAGTCGAGGTGGACCGCCGCCCGGAACTGGGGGTGGACCCGGACCACCACATCCCGGAAGATCACGGGCCGCTGGGTGAAGGTCTGGAGGCTCACCACCTGACCGTCGGTGACCTTCCGGTCCCGGGCTTCCTCCGGGGACAGGTGGATGTGCCGCTGGGCCACCAGCACCCCTTGGGGGAGGGTGACCTGTCCCATGGGGCCGATCAGGCAAATACCGGGGGTGTCATGGGTGTCGCCGGACAGTCGCAGGGGCGGCAGGAGGCCAAGGGCACGGCTGTCGGTGAAGGAGATCTCCACCTGCGCCTCCTTCCGCTCCGGGCCCAGCACGGCGACCTTCGTCAGCTCCCCCTTGGGGCCCCGGACCGTCACCCGGTCCCGGCTGAGGAATTGTCCCGGCTGGGAAAGGGGCCGTTCCGGGGACAGAGGGTGTCCGAAGAGGGCCAGGGCCTGCGCTTCGGTCACATGGACATGGCGGCCGGAGGCTTCGATCGGGATGAACAGACGCCGGAGGACGGCCTGTGTCAGTGCGTCGATGGTTTCGGGCGTCGTATGGATCACTCCTTTTGGCGGTCAGCTTTTTGGCGGATCTGCAGGATATAGAGCATACTGCTGATCCGGTTCAGGGCCTGTAACAGGTCCGTGCGTGTGCAGGTCAGGTCGGGGGCGGTGAAGGCGTGGGCGGCCTGGAGCTCTGCCCACCGTGCGATGGTACGGCACCGGTTCAGCCGGAGGATGGTGATGGGGTCCGTGGGCTGGGGCATGAAGTGGGGGATGCCGTAGAAGTCCTGAGGACGGTGGCTGTGGGACCGGAGCTCCCGCAGGGTCAGGCCGCAGAGCTTCCCCGTGGACAGGGGCTCCTCCAGCACCTCGCACCGCAGGATCTGCCGGGCCAGTTCCAGGATCTCGGTCAAGGGTCCACGAAGGTCCGGCTCCTGTGCGGCGCAGAGCAGGAGCTCGGCTTCCAAAGTGTCCAGCGCCCCCCGGAGGGCGATCCTGGGGTGGGTCTTGGGCACCAGCAGGTCGCTGTTCAGGTGGGTCATATGCTCGGGCTTCTCCGCCATGGTGGCACCGCAGGCCAGCCGGTGGCCCCGGGGGATCTGGTCTGTGGTCAGGATCTGGATCCTTTCCCGTGTCAGATAGTCCCGGGCACCGGGGGTCAGGGTGTCCCCCGGCGCCTGATAGAAGACCCGTTTGCCCTCCCGGTTGCGGATATTGTCCCGGACGGACTGCTCGGTGTAGAGCATCAGCCCTTAGGGGTCGGGCCGGGGCGGCTGCCGGGCTTGGGCAGGATCACGTCCACCTCGGTGTGGGGGCGGGCGATCACATGGACGGAGATCAGCTCGCCCACCTTCTCGGCGGCGGCGGCTCCGGCGTCCGTGGCGGCCTTCACGGCGCCTACGTCACCACGGACCATGACGGTGACCAGACCACCGCCGACCTGTTCCTTGCCGACGAGCTGGACGTTGGCGGATTTGACCATGGCATCGGCGGCCTCGATCGCGCCGATCAGGCCACGGGTCTCGATCATGCCTAAAGAATTGGTATCCATCGTTTAGCTTCCTTTCATAGATCACTTTGCGCGCCCCTTCGGGTCGCGACGGTGGGGGCATGCCCCCACCCTACGGGGTGCAGGGGCGTAGGGCGGAGGCATGCCTCCGCCGATGGTTTTGCATCAGCAAAACCATATCGCCCGTCAGGGCGATATCGATGGGCGTGCCGGTGAGAAGATCAGGGTCTTGATGATCACCGGCAGGGCTGGGCCGATGGGGGCGGCGACGTCCAGATAGCTGTGGGGCGTCAGTTGCAGGCGGTCCAGACACAGGATCGGGCGGTCCGGCGGCAGGCGCAGGGCAAGGGCTTGTCCCAAGGCTTTCGCCATGTCCTGCTCTGTCGTCACCAGCACAGGGCCCGAGGGGACGGATGCCGCCAGAAGATCTGCCAGAGCGGCGATCTGCCTGTAACCGCCGGGCCAGCCGGGCAGGGCCAGCACCGGGGTGGCATCATGGGCGGCCAGTCCCTCCCGGATCTGTGCCGTCAGGTCGGTCTCCGGGTCCAGCAGGAGGGTGGGCAGACCCTTCAGTGGGAAGGAGATCCCCCGGTGGAACACGGTACTGCCGGAGAGCTGCGCGCTGTGACAGCCGGCGCCGATCACTGTGGCCCGGATCGTCCGGTCCCCCAGTCGGGCGTTCTCATACAGACGGCTGTGGCGGATCGCTTTGCCCAGCAGAGGACCCATATCCCCGAAGGTCATGGGGGGCAGGTCCTGCCGGATGCATTCTGCCACGCCGCCGGAGAAGGAGATCAGGGGGGCGGTGTGATCGTTGCGGGGGATCGCCACGTCGCTCCGCTGGCAGGAGGGGGGTGACAGGGTGGTGGCGGTGGTGAGCTTTTGCAGGAGGGCGGTGGCCGGACGCAGACCTGCCGCCATCTCCAGCACGCTCGTCAGGAGAGCAGTCAGGTCCTCCAGTTGGGATCGGGCAGGACGGTCACCGGGGCGCAGGTCCGTCAAGCCCTCCAGCACCGGGGAGACGTAGGTGACACAGCCTGTGGGGTCGAACTTCAGGAGCCTGCCGCCTACGTCCAGACAGGAGGTGGCAACGATCTCTCCCTCCCGGATCCATGCCAGATTGCTGGTGCCACCGCCGATGTCCATGTGGAGCACCGCTTGTCCGGTCTGTTGGGACCAGTCCACCGCGCCGGAGCCCTGCGCCGCCAGCACGCTCTCCAGATCCGGTCCGGCGGTGGCCACCACGAAGTCACCGGCGATATCAGACAAGGCTTCTGCCACTGACCGGGCGTTCTCCTTCCGGGAGGTCTCGCCGGTGATGATCACGGCCCCGGTATCCACGTCCTCCCGGCGGATGCCGGCGTTGCGGTACTCCGTCTCCACGATCTGACGCAGGACCATGCCGTCGATCAGCTCGTCACGGATCAGGGGCGTGAAGTGGACCGGGCTCTCATACAGGATCTTCCGCTCCCGGATCTGGAGGTCCGGCACGGCGAAGGCCGAAGCCTGATCCTGTACCGTCAGCCGGGACACGATCAGGGATGTGGTGGTGGTCCCCACGTCCAGCCCCACGCTGGTCAGCGCTCCGATCATTGGACCACCGGGCGGAGGATCTGCCGGAGCAGGGCCTCCGTTGCTTCCACCGGGGCCGTGGCACAGCAGGGGTCCGCCAGCGCCGCGGCGATCACTTCCTCCTGCCGGAGCTTGCCGGGGGAGAAGCCTGCTTCCGCCAGCGTGGCAGGCAGGTGGAGCTCTCTGCGGAGCCGGAGCAGAGCATTGTGCAGACTCCGGATCGCCATGGTGTCCGACCGGTCCTCCAGTCCTGCCCCACGGGCGAGCCTTGCCAGCTTGGGGCCCGGACACAGCACATGGGGCAGGAGCATGGCATTGAGCCGCCCGTGGGGCAGGTGGGTGGCACCGCCAAGGCTATGGGACAGGGCGTGGCACAGACCCAGCCCGGCGCCCGTGAAGGCCAGACCTGCCATGGTGGCGGCGGTGTGGACCCGGCCACGGGCCTGCAGATCGCCATGGAAGGAGGCGCTCAGGTCCTGCAGACAGGTGCGGAAGGCGGCTTCCGCCAACGCATCCGTCACGGGGCTGGCGTTCTTCGCCACGTAGGCTTCCAACGCATGGGTCAGTACATCGAAGCCGCCGTCGGCGATCAGGGCCGGAGGCAGGGCCTCCACCAGCTTGGGGTCCACGATCGCCATGTCAGGCCGGAGCCTGGGGTCCACCACCGGGTGCTTCACGGTGCCGTGGGTGATGATCGCGAAGTCCGTCACCTCAGAGCCGGAGCCG
Organism: Oscillospiraceae bacterium; assembly: GCA_017378975.1. Classification (GTDB taxonomy): domain Bacteria; phylum Bacillota; class Clostridia; order Oscillospirales; family Oscillospiraceae; genus Faecousia. The sequence continues at coordinate 915 of JAFNXT010000034.1, read as the reverse complement.
GAGGTGGTGGGGATCGCCACCAGCTTTGGCCGGGGGTCCGTGAAGAGGGTGATCGCCTTGCCGCAGTCCAGCGCGCTGCCGCCGCCCAATGCCAGCAGGACATCCGGCCGGAACTGCCGTGCCAGCGCCGTCCCCCGGGCGATCAGCTCCGCCGAGGGGTCCGGCGTGATCTGGTGGAAGAACGCCACCGCTTTGGGGGCGGCCTCCCGGGCGATATTTTGGGCCGTGCCGTTTTCGTAGAAGAAGGGGTCTGTGACCACCAGCAGTCGCTCTGCCCGCAGGTCCTTCAGGCACTGCAGGCTCCCGGGACCCGTGCGGAGCTCACCGGGGCATGAGAAACGTTCCAAATCTGTCACCGCCTTTTCATGGGCTAGTATTGCCCCCTTCATGGCAAAGTATCCAAAAATGAGGATGAAAAATTGTGAAGTGAGATGATTGCAAGGGAGAGGGTTTTATGGTATAGTATCGGTATCCAGGTGGGTCCTGTCTACTCCACAAAAATAGACCGTATCCATCAAAAAAGGAGGAAAAAACAAACCGTCAGACTCACGGTGCGGCAGTGTGGAGACCTGTCGTAATACCTCCGCTGTTTTACCCGGCGGAAGGTGAGAGCATACGCGAAAGGCTCGGTATGCTTAGAGTCATGCAACTATGGCAAGTTTGTCCCTGAGAAACGTCAAGAAGATCTACCCCCACAACGGCGACGACGCCAAGAAGAAAAAGAAGAAGAAGGGTGACGAGCCCGAGAAGAAGATCAACCTGCAGATCACCGATAAGGGTGTCGTTGCGGTCCAGGAGTTCAATCTGGAGATCGCCGACAAGGAGTTCATCGTTCTGGTCGGTCCTTCCGGCTGCGGTAAGTCCACCACCCTGCGTATGATCGCCGGTCTGGAGGATATCTCCGAGGGCGAGCTG
>JAFNXT010000033.1 GCA_017378975.1 Oscillospiraceae bacterium | reverse complement strand
GGGAATCAGCAGATCGATATAGCCATTGGCGGTCATCAGAGCGGTAGCGCTGTCCCGGGAGGTGTCCTGGACCAGGTTCACGGCGTTTTCGGTGATGCCCAGGGAGGCAAGACCCTTGCGCAGGGCGGTGACGATGGTGTTGGCGCTGCGGAAGGCTTCCTTGCCGCCCCGGAGGACGCAGGCAGAGCCTGCCTTCAGCGCCAAAGCCGCGGCGTCGGAGGTGACGTTGGGACGGCTCTCATAGATGATGCCGATCACGCCCATGGGCACGGAAACTCTGGAGATCTTCAGCCCGTCCTCCCGGACGTGTTCCTCCAGCAGATGCCCCACGGGATCGGGCAGGGCCGCCACTTCCCGGATGCCCTGTGCCATGCCGGCGATCCGCTGGGAAGTCAGCTGCAGCCGGTCCAGCATCACATCGGACACCGTGCCCCGGGCCGCTTCCATATCCAAGGCGTTGGCCGCCAGGATCTTATCTTCATTCTCCACCAATGCCGCCGCCATGGCTTCCAGCGCGGCGTTCTTCTGGTCAGAGGTCAGCTTCGCGATCTGATATTTGGCCGCCTTCACGGCCTTGAGCATTTCTTTCATAGCGTCTTCTCCGTAAACATGGTACCGACGGGCTTGCCGTCCAAAATAGCGTAGAGATTCATGGGGTCCGAACCGTTGGCGATCACCATGTCGCACCCACAGCCCAGACAGATCTTGGCGGCCTGGAGCTTGGTGACCATACCGCCGGTGCCCTGGGCGCCGTTGCTCCCACCGGCCAGCGCCAGCAGCGCATCGTCCACGAGGCTCACCCGCCGGATCAGCTTGGCCTCCGGATCCGTGTGAGGGTCGGCGGTGTACAGGCCGTCGATGTCCGTCAGCAGGACCAAAAGATCTGCCTTCACGCTCCGTGCCACGATCGCCGCCAGCGTATCGTTGTCACCGATCACGATCTCCTTGGTGGATACCGTGTCGTTCTCGTTGATGATGGGCAGAGCCCCCAGCTCCAGCAGACGGTCCAGCGTATTGGTAAAATTCTCGTAACGTTGCTGATAGCCCACATCGTCGCCGGTGATCAGGATCTGGGCCACCGTGTGATGGTACTCACCGAAAAGCTTGTCGTAGGTATACATCAGCTCGCACTGGCCCACCGCGGCGGCGGCCTGCTTGCCGGGGATATCCGTGGGACGGCTCCGCAGGCCCAGCTTGCCCACGCCCATGCCGATGGCACCCGAGGAGACCAAGATCACCTCGTGGCCGGAATTTTTGATATCACTGATGATCTTGCACAGCGCCTCCACCCGCCGGATGTTCAGATGCCCGGTGGGATGCGCCAGGGTGCTGGTGCCGATCTTGATCACGATCCGCATGATTACCTCCATGACCGAAAAACTATTGTCTACATTATAGCAACACTTTTCAAAAAAATAAAGCCCCAAAAGCCAAACTCATTAAAACATATGCCCCTGTAGGGCGAGGGCATGCCCTCGCCGTCGTGTCCCGCAGGGGCACGCCCAGTAGGGGATGTAGTTTTATGTAAACAAAACCACAGGTGGAGGGCACGTCCCCCGCCCTGCAGATCTGTCAGCAAGATCGCCTCAGCTTCTCCCGGAACCACATCAGCCGATGCCGTACCGGCAGGAGCCACATCCACACGTTGGCATAGATCCACCACCGCACCCCGCCGGGAGCACAGCGCTTGCCCTTGTGGAAGGCGGAGGTGACGATCGCCCGCAGATGCTCCGGTCCCGGCAGGATCTCCAGCTCCTGCTGGGCATCTCCTGCCATGATCATGGAGCCGTCCTTCCTCACTCGGATCAGTCGGTGGAGGATGTAGCGTCCGTTCTGCCGCTGATACAGCAGGATATCCCCCCGTCTGGCAGGCCGGTCCAGCAGATCCAGACACACCGTGTCCCCGCTGTGGAGGAACGGCACCATACTGCCCCCCGTCACCGGGATGGACAAATGGGTCTGCCCCTGCCGGAGCAGTTCACAGATCATATCCAAAAATTCCTGTGTATCCAGCACCCGTCCCATCATGGACCTCCTCAGTCGATGATCTCATATTCTCTGAGCAACGCGATCCGCCGGGACCCGGTCCGGATCACCTCACCGGCGGCGGCCTCGGGATCGGAGATCCGCTCTCTGGCATAGCCGAAGATCCGGCAGGTCCATGCCACCGGCAACAGATAGGGTCTGGTCCGCAGATACGGGAACCGCCCCTCCAGAAGCGCCGGCGCCGGGAACAGGCTCCTGAGGATCCCCCTACCGGCCCGCTTGCCCTTCATATCCTCCGCCACGGCGTTGAGGGTCATATTACTGCTGTGGACCCGGCTCCGGTCGGCGGAGCCGTAGATGCCGCCGTCCAGCAGATCCTCCAGAAGGCCCTGCTCGTCCACCGGGTCCGTGGCCCAGTCCCGGGGATAACAGGCCTTCACCGGGTCGAAGCCCAGATACCGCTCACCGATCCGGAACAGCGCCGCGGCGAACCGATGGCACCGGATGGAGCGGCACTTGCTCTGGACATATTTCCAATCCACCTGATCGCCATACCGGTCAGCGAACAGGACCATATCGCACACCTGACGGATACCGAAGCCGCAGTGGAGGAAATGCTTGAAGGCGTGGACGATCAGATACAGCATATGGTCCGTATGGGCCATGGTCCAGATCTCGTCCTCCCCCACCCGCACCATCACCGGCCGCTGGAACACATGGTCGAAGAGACGGTTACAGGCTCCGAAGATGTCCGAATCCTCCCGGAAGAGGGTCTTATGGAGCTCGATGTACAGACCGCCGTCCTCCTTGCGGAAGGGGGTCTCGTAGTTGTCCAGCCCGGAGCCACAGGGCTCCATGCCAAACTCCACCATGGCCTTTTGACAGGCCTTGTTCTGATGCTCTCCGCAGAGCACGTCCTCATCTCCGGAGGAACGGTGATCCGGCTTGGGATACAGACTGCGGCAGACGATGCCCTTGACCACCAGCGGCATGAGGCCCCGCGCTCTCAGATGGCGGTACAGGTCCAAAAACTCTTCCGTCTTCACCGCCTGGCCCATCACCGTCTGCACCGTCGTATGACGGCAGGCGGCAAACAAGGCCGGATCCACCCGGGCCGCCGCGGGACAGGTATAGACCGCCTCGAAGATCATCGGCAGGACATGGTGCTCCATGGCCATCTCCAGCAACACCTGGAGCTCCTCCGATGTCACGTCCGCCTCCCAGCAGATCTGTTCATCCCAGATCGCCGCTTTCAAGGTCCGTAAAAACAAACTGCGTACCCGTTCCATGTCCTCACCTCCTCCGTCAAATCGCTTGAAATGATATTATAGCACGATCTGCCCCTTTTGCAAACACTTTTCGATAAAAAACGCCCTACGACGTCAAGGGCGTGCCGCAACCGCGACACGCCCTGTACACGATTCAGTTCACACCGCAGCAGGCTCTGCTTCTGAGGACCTCGTTGGTCAGACCGATCCGGTTGGTCTTGAAATGCCAGAAGGGCCGCTCAGGCAGCTGCACGATCCTGGTGGGGACCATGTGAGGCTCCAGCGCCTCGCCGACCTTCGCCCGCACATCCTCCACGGTGACGCCGTCCCGCAGGACCACATACAGATAGGGCTCGTAGTAGCCCTC
>JAFNXT010000340.1 GCA_017378975.1 Oscillospiraceae bacterium | reverse complement strand
TCATTGCCCATGACCTTTCCATGGTGGAGTATCTCTGTGACCGGGTAGGAGTCATGTACCACGGAAAGCTGGTGGAGGTTGCGCCTGCCGCTGAGCTTTACGCAAATCCCCAGCACGCCTACACCAAGGCGTTGCTTTCCGCCATCCCCATCCCCGACCCAAAAGTGGAGCGGAGCCGGAAACGCATGGACTTTGAGGAGATCGACTTCGACCGTGACGGTGTGCTGACCGAAGTCGCGCCCGGTCACTTCGTCCTGCGAAAGGAGGGATCGGTATGAAAAAGGATCCTTTCGTCTATTACGGCAGGAAGATCCTCGTATTCCTGCTGAGTATATTCGTCCTTTCTGTGGCGGTCTTCTACATCTCCCGTCTGGCTCCCGGTGATCCGCTGATGAGCTATTACGGGGACCGGGTGGAGAAAATGTCCGTGGAAGAAAAGGAAGCCGCCCGTGAGAAGCTGGGGCTCCATGACCCCATCCATATCCAGTACATCCGGTGGGCGGAAAACGCGGTCAGGGGCGACTTTGGCATTTCTCTGAAATACAAGCAGGACGTGATGGAAGTCATCGGGAGCCGGATCGGCTTCACCCTGATCCTGGGCGGTATCGGCTTTGTCCTCACCTTTGTGGGAGCGTTGCTTCTTGGTGTCCTTTGCGCTTGGTATGAAGATGGATGGGTGGATCGGACCCTCTGTAAGGGAGGCACGTTGCTGAGCTGTATCCCGGAGTTTTGGCTGTCGTTGGTGCTGATCCTGATCTTTGCGGTGACGCTCCATTGGCTCCCCAGCAGCGGCGCTTATGATATCGGCCATAAGGATGATGTACTGGACCGCATCGAGCACCTGATCCTTCCGCTGATCATCGTGGTGCTCCAGCACCTTTGGTACTACGCCTATATGATCCGCAACAAGCTGCTGGAGGAGACCAGAGCGGACTATGTACTGCTGGGGAAGGCCAAGGGCCTGTCCAAAAAGGAGATCATGTTCAGGCATTGCCTGCGGAACATCCTGCCTTCCTATATCAGCCTCATGGCGATCTCTGTCCCCCATGTGGTGGGTGGCACTTATATCGTGGAGACGGTGTTCAGCTATCCCGGCATCGGTGCGCTGTCCTATGAAAGCGCCCGGTATCACGACTATGATCTGCTGATGGTGCTTTGTATGATGACCGGCATCCTGGTGATCTTCTTCGATCTGGTCGGACAGATCATCAATGAGAAGATCGACCCCAGGATCAAGGCGAACGAAGTGGTGGCAGTTTCGGAGGTGACCAAGGAATGACAGAGGAGGAACTCTTCACCGTGGTCGGCATCCGGCCTGAGCCTGCCGTACCCAAAAAGAAAGTCAGTCGCCTGAAAGGCTTTCCGTGGGTATCCGTCGTACTGTTGGGCGCGATCGTCCTTTGCTGCCTGTTCGCGGAAGTGCTGATGACCAAAGATCCCAGCTACCTTGATCTCAAGAATTTCAATGCAGCGCCCAACGCGGAGTTCCTGTTCGGCACGGACACCCTTGGCCGTGACATTTTCTCCGGCATTTGGTACGGCGGCCGGATCTCCATCACCATCGGTTTCCTTGCGACCCTGATCTCTACCTTTATCGCGGTGGTCTACGGCTCTGTCAGCGGCATTGCCCCCGCGTGGCTGGATGTCCTGATGATGCGCTTCACTGAGATCTTTCTCAGTGTCCCGGGCCTGCTGTTGGTCTTGTTCCTGCAGGCGGTCTTGGGCGAAGCCAATGTGCTGACCCTGTCCATCGTCATCGGTGTGACCGGCTGGGCCAGTATCGCCAAGGTCGTCCGCACCGAAGTCCGGCAGATCCGGGGCAGCGAGTATGTGGTGGCGTCAAAGTGCATGGGCGGCAGGTTCTTCCACATCCTGCGGAAGCATCTGGCTCCCAACTTTATCGCGTCCATCATGTTCATGGTGGTCATGAATGTCCGCGGAGCCATCGGCTCCGAGTCCACCCTCAGCTTCATGGGCATGGGTCTGCCGCTGGAGATCATCTCCTGGGGCAGTATGCTCAGCCTGTCTGAAAAAGCGCTCCTGACGGATAGCTGGTGGATCATCATCATCCCCGGCGCGTTTCTGGTGACGCTCCTGATGTGCCTGACGAACATCGGTAACTACCTGCGAAAAGCCGCCAACGGTCAGGAAAGCAATCTATGAAAGAGGTGTCCGGTATGGGCGGGAAACAAAATATCAGCGTGGGCTTTCTGGCCCATGTTGGTGCAAGCAGAGGAGCACCACATCATTAGCCCCCTAAAATGGCATTCTAGTGGCAATATTAGTCCAATGAATTGTGCCTCATAGCGGCAATTCATGATGTGAAGCATCAAATCATAAATAAAGTCCTTTTTATTGGATAAACAGTATACTATAATATCCTTGAGGGGTGAGCTGAATGTATACATACAAAATTACTGGTGTTTCTACATCTGACAAATGGATATATATTGGATGTAATGAAGTTGGCAGTGTGCTTAATAACGAACCGTTTGTTGAATTGGTAAAACGCATTGCTCAAAAGTGGAATAATGGTGAATGGTATGGAAAATTGTCTTCTGTTGGCGATATGCGCT
>JAFNXT010000339.1 GCA_017378975.1 Oscillospiraceae bacterium | reverse complement strand
GGTGGATGCCACCTGCACCGAGCCCAAGACCTGCACCGTGTGTGGCGAAACTGAGGGCGATGCTCTGGGCCACGACTATGAGGCCGTGGTGACCGAGCCCACCTGCACCGAGGGCGGCTACACCACCTATACCTGCTCCGTTTGCGGTGACAGCTACGTTGCGGATCAGACCGAGGCTCTGGGCCACAGCTGGGTGGATGCCACCTGCACCGAGCCCAAGACCTGCACCGTGTGTGGCGAAACTGAGGGCGATGCTCTGGGCCACGACTATGAGGCCGTGGTGACCGAGCCCACCTGCACCGAGGGCGGCTGCACCACCTATACCTGCTCCGTTTGCGGTGACAGCTATGTTGCGGATCAGACCGAGGCTCTGGGCCACAGCTATGAGGACGGTGTCTGCACCGGTTGCGGTGAAGAGGATCCTGACTGGGTGAAGCAGCCCGGTCTGACCCTGAACTATCCCAGCCTGTCCTTCGAGGATGAGATCTTCTACAATGTGTATTACACCGTGGGCGACATGACCTCCGTGGTGGAGATGGGTCTGATGATCTTGCCCTCCAGGATGGACGATGCCACCATGGAGGATGCTGTGGATCTGGTCCCCGGCTATACCACCAATGGCGTCGTATATATGGTCCGCAGTGAGGGCGTAGCCGCGGCTTACATGGGCGATACCGTGTATTTCAAGATCTACGCCAAGCTGGTGGACGGCAGCTATGCCTATTCCAAGGCTGCCGGTTACAACGCCAAAGCCTATGCCGACACGGTGCTGGGCGGTGACCATACGGACGGGATGAAGGCCTTGGTGGTGTCCATGCTGAACTATGGTGCCGAGGCTCAGCTGTACTTCGGGCACGATACTGACAAGCTGGTCAATTCCGCTCTGACTGCCGAGCAGCAGGCACTGGTGGATGCTTATGACAGCACCATGATGGATGCCATCGTCAAGGCTGACAGCACCAAGACCGGTGATTTCGTCAGAGTCAACAGCGATTTCAAGACGCTGTATCCTTCCGTGTCCTTTGACGGGGCCTTCGCGATCAACCTGTACTGCGGTACGGCCATCCCTGTGGATGCCGGCATGACCCTGTATTGGTGGGATATGCAGACCATGGCCCGGGTGGAGAAGCTCAGTCTGGACAACGCCAGCGGCTCCATGGAGATGACCAACGAATACGGTGACTGGTGGGGTCAGGTGGATGGCATCGCCGCCAAGGATATGGACAAGACCTACTACATCACCTGCGTGTTCGAGTCTGGGGGCCGGACGGTGACCACCGGCATCATCTCCTATTCTCTGGGCAAGTACTGCGCCGACAAGGCCGCCGCTGATGGCGATGCTCAGCAGAGCTTCGCACAGGCCACGGCGGTGTATGGCTACTACGCAAAGAACTATTTCGCATCGATCGCGTGACCAAAAATAAGATCCCCCGTCCGGCAGAGCCGGGCGGGGGATCTTATTTACAGGATGTAGCCTCCGGTGCGGACCAGGAAGAGCCACAATGTCAGGGTCAGGGCACTGAGCAGGGTGGTGGCGGCGCAGACGCTGGCGGTGAGGGTACCTTCGTGCCCCATTTGCTTCGCCATCACATAGGCCGAGGGGGTGGTGATGGAGCCCAGCATGATCAGGAGCGCCACCAGCTTCTGATCGGTGAAGCCACACCAGATCGCCACAGGCAGGAACACCGCAGGCAGGATCAACAGCTTCACGGCGGTGGCAAGCAACGTGGGGCGGAGCTGGGTCACAGCTTTGGGGCCCCGGAAGCCAGCGCCGATGGTCAGCAGAGCCAAGGGGGTGGTCACGACGGCGATCCGCTCCATGGTCTTGTCCACCATGGTGGGGATCGGGAGCCGGATCAGGCTTGCCAGCAGGCCCAGCCCGATCGCGATCAGGGTGGGGTTGCGGAGGATGGACAGCAGGCTGTCCCGGAGCTGTTCGCTCAGGGACTGTTGCCGCCGGTCCGGGGCTTCCAGCGCCAGGATCAGCACGGCGAAGACGTTGTACAGCGGGACGCTGCCCAGGATCATGAGGCCGCTCATACCGCTGGTGCCGTAGATGCTCTGGATGAAGGCGGCACCCAGGATGGCGGCGGAGGAGCGGTAGCTGGCCTGCACGAATTCGCCCACGATGGATCTGTCACGGAAAAGCAGGCGGCTGAGGATCCAGATCACAAGGATGCTCACCACCGTGGCACCGGCGCAGAAGCCTACGAAGCCGGCATCGAAGCTGGCACGGATGTCGGTCAGCGCCAGATCCCGGAAGAGCATCACAGGCAGGGTCACATGGTAGACGAAGGTGTTGGCCACGGACACGAAGCCCTCGGTGAACATCCCTGTACGGGTCAGGAGGAAGCCAAGCACCATGAGCAGGAACAGGGGCATGGTGCTGTTGAGACTGAATAGAAGGTCGTTGAGCATGGTGTATGGTCCTTTTTATCAGTGGAAGTCGATCAGTCGGTCTCCACGGTATTCCAGTGTGCCGGTCTGCCCGATGCGATAGCTTTCGTAAGAAAATCGAGACACGTTGAAGGATCTCTTTTTGTCTTCGATGCGGAACACTACCACATACTCTGTGTGCTTGCCGGTGCCGTGGTACTTGCTGAACGTCTCGGTGGTCTGTTTGTGGATCACGGTGGCTTTTGAGATCCTGATGGGGCCCCGGTGGCGTTTCCACAGACGGATCCCACACAGGATGGAGAACGCAAGCCATGCGGCGAGGAAGAAAAGGAGGAAGGCGGTCTGGAAGGTCTCGTACATGTGATCCACCCCTTGGGCACAGATTTAGTCACTTACTATATATCACAGATCATCGAAAATAGCAATGGGACGTTGGCGTACACGTGTTACGCAGTCCGTGTGGGCTGTGGCGGCGGGGGCATGCTCCCGCCCTACGAAGGGGAGGGGGATGGAAAATGGCTGCCGCAGTCAGCGGCAGCCATCGATACTTGATTTATTCCTCCACCCGGCGGATCTTGGCGCCGAGGGCGGTGAGTTTCTCGATCAGGCGTTCGTAGCCACGCTCCACGTAGTGGATGTTCTCCACACGGGTGGTGCCGGAGGCGGCAAGGCCTGCGATCACCAGAGCGGCACCGGCACGGAGGTCACGGGCACGGACGGTGACGCCGTGGAGCCCTTCCATGCCCACCACGGTGGCGGTCTTGCCGTCGATGGTGATGTGGGCGCCCATGCTCTCCAGTTCGGTGCAGTAGCCGAAGAAACGGGTCTCGTAGACGCTCTCGGTCAGGCGGCTGGTGCCGTTGGCCAGAGCCATACAAACGCAGATCTGGGCCTGCATATCCGTGGGGAAGCCGGGATAGGGACGGGTCTTGACAGTGGTGGCATGGAGCTTACCGGTGCTACGGATCCGGATGGCATCGTCATAGTCGGTGATCTCAGCGCCCATCTCCGCCAGCTTGGAGGTGATGCAGTCCATGTGCTTGGGGATCACGTTCTTCACCAGAACGTCACCGCCGGCGGCGGCCACCGCGGCGATGTAGGTGCCGGCCTCGATCTGGTCGGGGATGATGGCATAGGTACTGCCCTGCAGGGACTCGACGCCCCAGATCTTCACGGTGTCGGTACCGGCACCGGAGATGTTGGCACCCATGGTGTTCAGGAAGTTGGCCAGGTCCACGATGTGGGGCTCCTTGGCGGCGTTCTCGATCACGGTCTTGCCGGGGAGCAGAGCGGCGGCCAGCATGATGTTCACGGTGGCACCCACGCTGACCACGTCAAGGCTGACCCGGTCGCCGTGGAGACCGTTCTCGCCGGGCTCCATGGATACGAAATCCTCACCCTCGGTGACCTTGGCACCCAGAGCCTTGAAGCCCTTGATATGCTGGTCGATGGGGCGGGAGGCGAAGCTGCAACCGCCGGGCAGGGACACGTGGCTCCGGCCGTAACGGCCCAGAAGGGCACCCATCAGGTAGTAGCTGGCACGGAGCTTCTTGACGAGGGCGGGGTCCGGCATGGGCTGGGTGATGATGGAGCAGTCCAGGATGACCACACCGGGCTCGGGCTTCTCCACTTTGGCACCCATGCCCTCCATGATGTCTAACAGGATACGGACATCGGAAATGTCCGGAACGTTCTCGATGCGGCAGCGGCCGGGGATGAGCAGGGCCGCCGGCAGGATAGCAACGGCGGCGTTCTTCGCGCCGCTGATGGTGACGGACCCGGAAAGCGGGGTGCCGCCATTGATCTCATATATCGCCAAGGATGATCCTCTCCTTGTTATCATTTCATAGGTTTCCAGCTAAGGATTATACCATATGCCGTGATTTATGTAAAGTGTCAATTCTTCCAGTTTTACCGGCGCAGGCCCTTGGGGTAATGGTTTTTCAGTACGATCTGGTCACCCTTGCCCCAACCGATCCCGTAGGGACCGGCTTTGACCAGACACCAGCCCTTTTTGTCGCAGGCGATCACCTCCCCGTGGAGGTAGGCCGCCAGCTCCGGGCCCTCCGGATCCAGGGTCAGGGAGTTCGGCAGGTCCTGTGCCCACAGGGCCAGAGCGTGGGCCGGCTGGAAGCGGCCTTTCTTCAGTTCGCCCAGCTCCAGACCGGGACGGACCACCTTCAGACGGGCGATGTCCGGCATCTGGGCCGGGGCCCAGTAGAGGGTCTGTCCGAAGAGCAGAGGACGGCCTTCGGGAAGACGGATCTGGAGCTCTTTGGCGAAGTCCAGCCATTCCTTCGGCGTCTTTTCTGCCTTCACGGAGTTTTCCGGCACCGGCTCATCGCCGTGGCGGCGGAGCACAGCGGCGAAATGGCCCTCGCCCTTCAGCAGATGGGGCCACAGACGGAAGGACCCGTTGGGGCCGGGGGCGAACCATGGGGCCTCTACGGTCTCAGGGTAGAAGTCGGGATGGTCCCGAAGGAAGTTTTCGATCGCCTCTTCGTTCTCTTCAGGAGCGAAGGTGCAGGTGGAGTACACCAGCCGTCCGCCGGGGCGTACCAGTTGGGCTCCCTCGTGGAGGATCTGGGCCTGACGCTGGGCGCACATTTGGACCGTTTCCGGAGACCAGTCGGTGACGGCGGCTTCTTCTTTACGGAACATGCCCTCGCCGGAACAGGGGGCATCGATCAGGACCCGGTGGAAGTAGCCCGGGAACCGCTTGGCCAGAGTGGCAGGGGACTCGTTGGTCACCAGCGCGTTGGCGATGCCCAGACGCTCGATGTTCCGGGACAGGATCTTGGCCCGCTTGGGGTGGATCTCGTTACACAGAAGGAACCCTTCCCCCATGAGCCGGCCGGCGATCTGGGTGGATTTGCCGCCGGGGGCGGCGCACAGGTCACAGATCCGCTCGCCGGGCTGGGGGTCCAGCAGTGCCACGGGGGCCATGGCACTGGCTTCCTGCAGATAGTATACGCCGGCCTCGTGCCAGGGGTGCAGGCCGGGGCGGCTGTCGGGGTCGTAATAATAGCCCATGGGCTCCCAAGGCACCGGATCCAGCTGGAAGGGCAGTCCTTCCGGCTGGGGTTTTCGGGGATCGTAGCGCATGGCTACTGCCCGGGGACGCTCCAAAGCGGCGAGGTATTCAGGGTACTGGGGCCCCAGTTGGGCCTCCATCCGTTCCAGAAAAGCTTCCGGGAGCATGGAGATCATCCTTTCGTATATGCTTTTTGTCATCATATCATATCCTGCGGCATTTGTCACGGTGTTTCGCAGGTGTATGATGGTACGGGATCGTTCATAGTATACGAAATCGTATATACTTAGCAATGTGAATCCGGCAAAATATACAAGACCCGGGCGGGAAGTTTGGATATAATTTTTTGGGGTCCGGATTGTCTGTGGGCAGTGGGCTGTGGTATAATCATCGTGATATCATGTGTCCTTCCTATCAAGCGGCACGAGCAATACAGGAGGTACCGTCTATGCCAATGCAAATGGGTTTTCGCTGGTATGGCGAAGGCAACGATAAGATCAAACTCTCGGACATCAAACAGATCCCCGGTGTGAGCACCATCGTTTGGGCATTGCATCACAAGATGCCCGGCGAGATCTGGGAGGAGGCGGAGATCGCGGAAGTGATGGGACAGCTCCATGCCCATGGCTTCAACGGCGACGTGGTGGAGTCTGTGAACGTCCACGACGACATCAAGATCGGTCTGCCCACCCGGGATGCCCTGATCGAGAATTACAAGCAGTGTATCCGCAACCTGAGCAAGTTCGGCGTGAAGGTGATCTGCTACAACTTTATGCCCATCTTCGACTGGACCCGGTCCAACCTGTTCCATGAGGTGGGGGACGGCTCCACCGCCCTCTTCTATGAGAAGGGCATGATCCAGGACGATTATAATGCCATGGCGAAGTACATTCTGGATTTCACTGAGAAGTACAATATGTCCTTCCCCGGCTGGGAGCCTGAGCGTATGGCGAAGCTTGACGAGCTGTTCAAGGCGTATGAGGGAATC
>JAFNXT010000338.1 GCA_017378975.1 Oscillospiraceae bacterium | reverse complement strand
CGCAGAGGATCTGCACCGGCACCGGGCAGTAAAGCCCGTTGATCAGAAGCTGGGGCACGGTAGCGCAGATGTCCGTATCTGTGGCGTTATCTGTCGCAAGCACCAGCACCGCCCCATTGGGATCCGTAAAGTCCAGTCCCATGGCGGTGACAGTGACCCCCTCTTCCCGGTAGATCACCTGCTTGCGAAGCGCCACCGGACGTGAGCCCGGGATCATATGGGCAGATGCCTCCATGGACTCCACCTCCATGAGGATCGTCTCACCGGTACCGGGGATGGTCCGTTCCGACCGGACCCACAGACCGGTCTCCCGATCCACTAAAAGCCGGACCTTATAGCCCTCTCCGAACAGATCCGTGCAGGCGGTCTCATAAACATCGCAGACCCGGTCCAACCAAGTCGCTTCCTCCCCTTTGAGGAAGCCGTCGGTCCGGAGCCAATCGCCGAAATCGAAGCCCAACATAGCCAATGCGTTGCGGAAATACCCCTCCGCTGAGCCGTATTCCGGCTCCGTGGCGATCTCCCGGAAGCCTTCGCCGGTGATGTCACCGTTGGTGAACATCCGGCCCCCGAAGCAGACCGACTCATAGCCGTAGGACTGATCGGCACCGGGCTCTGCCTCCGCGTTACGCTCATAGAAGGTGATCTGGCCCGCATCGTTGCGCAGCGCATAGGTGACCCTGCGGACCGTATCTCCGGCAGTGACCTTCACAGCCAATGTCAGCTCATTGAAATCCGTCACCGACACCAGCTTCTCCGGCCCGGAGATCAAAGGATCCGACTCCGGTACCTGGACCGGGACCGTCGGCGCCTCCACCGGCTGGGTGGTCTCTACGGGGCAAGTGATCTCTGTGGGCTCCGTGGTAGGGGCCGAGGGCTCCTTGCGGCAAGCCGTCAGCAAAGACAACGCCAGCGCCGTTGCCGTCAGGGCGCAAACCGTTCGTTTCATTTTCAGATCCTCCTTCCCCTTTGGGGAGATGGGATGATAAAAAAACCTCTCTTGCCCGTTGGACAAGAGAGGTTTATCTGGAGCGGGTGACGAGGCTCGAACTCGCTACCTCCACCTTGGCAAGGTGGCGCTCTACCGGATGAGCTACACCCGCGGAACAAGATGAATTATAGCACAGATATCGAAAATGTCAACCCCCAATTTTCATCTTTTTTATTTTTATTGGATGACCTCCGGGCAGGCCGGGACCCGGTCCGGGTCCCACACATAGCCTTCCATCTGAGCATCGGTACGGGGCAGGAACGTTTCTGCAAGCAGATCCAAATGTCTCTCCCCTTCTTCCGTCCGGATCACCGCCCAGCAATGGCCCTGCCCGTCCCTGGTCCCCCGGACCACCTGACAGGGCATCCCCACTCGCTCACACAAGGCGGCATAGACCGTGGCATAGGCCTTGCTGTCCCCCACGCCGTGGTAGAGCAGACTGTACGCCGGCGTGATGGAGCTGTCATACCGCCCGGTGTCCCGGTCCCGCAGGAAGGACCAAAGGGACTCATAAACCTTCAAATCCGAAGCCCCCTCCGGCAGAGCCTCCACCGCATCGTTGAAGCATCGGGCCACGTCGGTCCGCATTTGTTTCAGAGAAGCCAGATCCATGGTATAACTGAACGTGATATCCACCACTCTGGCCTCTCCGGTATAAGGGTAGATCCCGGTGAGGATCCGGGGTATCTCCACCACCCGGTCAGGATACCGGACCGCGTATTCCTGCGCGATCTGTATCAGATCCTGCTCCTCGTAATGCTCCACATACAGCACCAGCGACCCATCACAGCCCTCCAGCGCCGCCCGGAGCTGGGATGCCGCGTCTTCCATGGTCTCCACTTTCCGGATATGCCGGAGATACTTGGTATCGTACCGATATTCGAAGGATACCGTCACTACGTTCTTCCCATCCACCTGACCGGCTCGGGAGGTCATCCCCTCCACCGCATAAGCCGCCATGGGATCGTGTTCGAGCACATGGAGATACACCTGTTGCAGATCCTTTTCCAGCGCATCGATATCATGACCCTGACCGATGATCATCATCTCCGTCTCAAAGGCGGCGATCGCGTCGCACAGGGCCTTGTGGATATCATCCATATCCTCCACCGCATAGGAAGGGCCGGAGACCGTCGTCCTGTGGAGATGGGGCTCTTCCGAGTAATAGTATGCGCTGAACATTTCCGCGCAACCGCTGAAACACAGCACGATGCCCAGGATCAGCGCGACGGCCTTCCGTTTCAAGTCCCCTCTCCCCTTTCATAATGACTGTCCGTATCGGGCGAACCCGTCGCCCAACACCTGATGGGCATCCTGCACGATGATGAATGCCCCGGGATCGATCCCGGTGACCAGTTCCTTCAGCTCCGTGAGCTGTTGCCGCTTCACGGCGGTGAGGACCACCTCCGTCTCCTGCCCGGACCACGCGCCCTGTCCATGGAGGAAGGTAGCACCACGGCCCAACTGCTGCCCCACCGCCTGAGCCACCGCTTCGTATTCCTTGGTGATCACCAGCGCCACCTTGGAGTCGTCGAAGCGATAGATGATGAAGTCCATGACCTTGGCACTGATGAACACCGTGAGCCCGGTATACAAACACCGGGTCACGTCACCGAACACCAGACCCGTCAGCACCGCCACCGCCAGATCCGTGGCGAGACAGATCTGGCCCACCGGCACGTCCCGGAACCGGAGCTTCAACAGCCGTACCAGGATATCCGAGCCGCCGGTGGAGGTCCCGCAGGCGAACACCAGCCCCAACCCGGCACCGCAAAGCACCGATCCGTACAGCACCCCCAGTAGAGGCTCCGTCTGAGGAGCCGGGAGCCCGGCGAACAGGTCGATGAACACGGAGCTGGCCAGCATCCCCAACAGGGAGCCCCAGAAGAATTTCTTCCCGATCTTGATCCCACCCAGTAAAAACAAAGGGATGTTCAAAAGGATCTGGATGAAGCCCACGGACCCGAAGCCCAACAGCTCCCGGATCACCATGGAAAGACCGGAAACGCCACCGGAGTTCAGTTCATTGGGCACCAAAAACAGGTCGAACCCCAGCGAGAACACCGCCGCGCCCAGGATCGTGGTGACGATCCACCGGATCTGATGTGACCAGCGCTCCATCCCGTGACCTCCCTCTCAAATATTTCAGACCTCGAACGCGATCTGCTTGTCCCCCGTGTCCTCCGGCTTCAACAGCGCGCCGGTGGCAGGGATCGTCTTGGTGCGATAGCGGCGCTGATCGACGATGCCGCTGTCCTCCAGAATACTGACACGCTCCAGCTCCGCCTTCTTCTTCAGGCTCATGACCGCCACGCCCTGCGTGTTCCGGGTGGTCTTGGGCAGGAGCTGTGCCGTGGAGAAGATCAGACAGCGTCCGTCCGTGGCATACAGTGCCATCTGCAGATCCGCCTCGAAGGCAAAAATGGCCTTCAGAGGACTCTTGTCGGAATAAGCGCCCGTGAGCTTCCGGCGGTTGGTCTTGGTCTCATAGGCGCTCAGGGGCACCTTGGCGACCTTACCGCCCGCGAAGAAGAACAGCACGAAGCCCTTGTGATCCCCGGGCAATACCACCTGCACCACCTTCTCCTCCGGGTCGAAGCCCAGCTTGGAGGGCAGATAATCGCCCAGCTGCGAAGCCTTCCCATCGTCGAAATCGGACAGACGGCTCTTGTAGCATTGATACTTATCGGTGAACACCAGGATCTCCGCCCGGTTGGAAGTCTCCGTGGAGAAGGCCAGACTGTCGCCCTCTTTGAACTTCTGCTCACCGGACATCCGCAGGGACTGGGCGGTGATCTTCTTGATGTAGCCCTCCTTGGAGACGAACAGCGTCACGGGATAGTCCGGCACCGGCTCCTCTTCCTCCTCGGGCTGGATCTGGGCGGCTTCATAGATGATCTCGGTCTTACGGGGCTGACCGAACTTGTCCGCCACCTGCTGCAGCTCCTTCACGATCAGGTTCTGGAGCTTCCGGCGGCTGTCGAGGATGCTCTGTAGCTCCGCGATCTCCTTCTCCAGATCTCCGGTGGCCTTGGTCTGCTTCAGGATGTACTCTTTATTGATGTTGCGAAGCTTGATCTCCGCCACGAAATTTGCCTGTACCTCATCGATGCCGAAGCCGATCATCAGATTCGGCACGACCTCGCTCTCCAGCTCCGTCTCCCGGATGATCCGGATGGCTTTATCGATGTCCAGCAGGATCCGCTCCAGACCCTTCAAAAGGTGCAAACGCTCCTGCTTCTTCTCCTTCTGATGATAGATCCGGTTGCGGACGCATCCGGTCCGCCAAGCGGTCCATTCGTCCAGGATCTCACCCACGCCCATGACTCTGGGCATACCTGCGATCAGGATGTTGAAGTTGCAGGGGAAGCTGTCCTGCAACGTGGTCAGACGGAACAGCTTCTGCATCAGCTTCTCCGGCTCCACGCCACGCTTCAGATCGATCGTCAGCTTCAGACCGCCCAGATCCGTCTCGTCACGCATATCCGCGATCTCCCGGATCTTACCGGCCTTGATCAGGTCCGCCACCTTGTCCATGATGATCTCGGTGGCAGTGGTGTAGGGGATCTCATAGATCTCGATCCGGTTCCCCTCCTTGACGTAACGCCACTTGGACCGAAGCTTGAAGCTGCCACGACCGGTGGCATAGACCTCCCGGGTGGTGGCTTCGTCGAACAGAAGCTCCGCTCCCGTAGAGAAATCGGGGCCCGGCAGGGTGCTCAGGAGGTCATGCTCGGGATCCCGGATCCGGGCGATGGCCGTCTCGCAGACCTCCCGCAGGTTGAACGAGCAGATATTCGATGCCATACCCACGGCGATGCCCTGATTGGCCGTCACCAGCACATTGGGGAAGGTGGTGGGCAGGAGGGCCGGCTCCTTCATGGTGGCGTCGTAGTTGTCCACCATCTCCACGGTGTTGGAGTCGATGTCCCGGAACAGCTCGTCGCAGAACTTCTCCAGCTTCGCTTCCGTATAACGGGCGGCGGCGTAAGCCATATCACGGGAATAGACCTTACCGAAGTTGCCCTTGGAATCCACGAAGGGATGCAGGAGCGTCTCGTTGCCTCTGGCCAAACGGACCATTGTCTCATAGATCGCCGCGTCACCGTGGGGATTGAGCTTCATGGTCTGGCCCACGATGTTGGCAGACTTGGTCCGCCCGCCGGACAGCAGACCCATTTTATACATGGTATAAAGGAGCTTCCGATGGGAGGGCTTGAAGCCGTCGATCTCCGGGATCGCCCGGGAAACGATGACGCTCATGGCATAGGGCATATAGTTGAGCTCCAGCGTTTCCGAGATCGCCTGCTCCGTGGTAGACCCCACCAACCCCATGACCCCGTCCGTATTTATCTTTTTCTTCTTTTCCGGTTCCTGTTTCTTCCGTGCCATATCGCACTCCTTAACATCTATCGTAGGGCGGAGGCATGCCTCCGCCGGTGATCATGCCATGCATGATCACATCCTCAGTTCCTTCATTTTTACGAGATGTCCGCCAGCTCCAGATACTTCGCGCCGTTCTCCGCGATGAAGCTCTTCCGCTCATTGAGGGCATCGCCCAGCAACACATCGAAATAATAGGCCGTCCGTGCCGCGTCCTCCGGCATGACCTTGATCAGCCGCCGGGTCTCCGGATTCATGGTGGTCATCCACATCATCTCCGGATCGTTCTCACCAAGACCCTTGGACCGCTGGATCTTGACCTTCTTGCCCTCCAGCTCACGGAGGATCCTGGCCTTTTCCGGCTCATTGTAGGCAAACCATGTCTTCTCCCCGCTCTTTTCCTTGCAGGTGATCTCGAACAGGGGTGATTCCGCGATATACACATACCCATCCCGGATCAGCGTCGGGCACAGCCGGTAGATCATGGTCAGGATCAGGGTCCGGATCTGGAAGCCGTCGTAGTCGGCATCGGTACAGATCACCACCTTGCTCCAGCGCAGGTTGCTGATATCGAAGGAAGACAGCTCCTTGGCCTTCTTCCCCTGTACCTCCACACCACAGCCCAGCACCTTCATGAGATCGGTGATGATGGGGGACGCGAAGATCTTGGTGTAATCGGCTTTGAGACAGTTCAGGATCTTACCGCGGACCGGCATGATCCCTTGGAACTCCGCATCCCGGCTGAGCTTGACAGAACCCAACGCGGAGTCGCCCTCCACGATATACAGCTCCCGGACAGCGGCATCCCGGCTCCGGCAGTCCACGAACTTCTGGACCCGGTTGGCGATGTCGATGGAGCCGGAAAGCTTCTTCTTGACGTTGGCCTTGGTCTTCTCGGCGGATTCTCTGGCCCGCTTGTTCAGCAGGATCTGATCTGCCGCCCGGTCTGCCTCCTGCTTGTTCTCGATGGCCCAGACCTGGAGCTGCTCCTTGAAGAAGGCCGTCATGGCCTCCTGCGTGAACTTAGAGTTGACAGACTTCTTGGTCTGGTTCTCGAAACAACCGATGGTGGAGAAGCAGTTGGTCACCAGCACCAGACAATCCTGGATATCCTGATACAGGATCTTGCTCTCGCTCTTGGTGTACTTGTTGCTGTCCCGAAGATACTTGTCGAAGGCGGCGGCGAATGCCAGCCGCACCGCCCGATCCGGACTGCCGCCGTACTCCAGCCAGGAGGAGTTGTGATAGTATTCCACATGACTGACCTTCTTGGAGAAGCAGAAGGAAGCGGTGATCTTCAGCTTCATCTCCGGCCGGTTCTCTGCGTCCCGGCCCCGGCGTTCGGTCTCCCAGTACACGGGCATGGTGAAGGCATCGTCCCCCACCAGCTCCTCGATGTACTGCTTGATGCCACCGGCGTAGCAAAACTCCTCTTCCTCGAACTTTTTGCCCACCTGATTGCGGAACCTGAAGGTGATGCCCTTGTTCACCACCGCCTGCCGCCGCAACACGTCCCGGTAGTACTCCACCGGGATGTCGATGTCCGTGAAGACCTCCTTATCCGGCCGCCACCGGAACCAGGAACCGGTCTTCCGCCGGTCCGTGGGCTCCTTCTTCAGACCGCCCTTGTTGCGGCCCTTCTCGAAATGCAGATCATACCGGAAGCCGTCACGGCGCACCACCACATCGAAGTATTCCGAAGCATACTGGGTGGCGCAGGAGCCCAGACCGTTCAGGCCCAGAGAGTACTCGTAGTTCTCTCCATTCTCCCCATATTTGCCGCCGGCATACATCTCACAGAACACCAGCTCCCAGTTGTAGCGCTTTTCCTTCTCATTGTAGTCCACAGGACAGCCCCGGCCGAAGTCCTCGATCTCCACGCTCAGGTCTTCATACCGGGTGACGATGATGGTATCGCCATGCCCTTCACGGGCCTCGTCGATGGCATTGGAAAGGATCTCGAAGACCGCATGCTTGCATCCTTCCAGATCATCAGAGCCAAAAATGACCGCCGGACGCTTCCGCACCCGTTCCTCATCCTTGAGCATGGAGATACTGGAATTACCATATTGCTCTTGCTTTTTCGTGGCCATATGCAAATACCTGCCATTATCTCATAATATTTCTATCATAGTATACCCCACCCGTCCCCCAATGTCAACACGTCCCCCAAACCCACGTCAGCGCAAGGAGCGGAGCGACGTGGCGATCCCCCAAAAACGCGCCCCCCTGACGCTCCACTGACTGAAAAGGACCGCCCCGGGCATCCCGGGGCGGTCAGATCGACTCATCACATTTTCTTCTTCAGCTTCGGCACCACCAGCGCCGCCGCGGCCGCCACGATCAGCGCCACGACCACACCGATCACGATGCCGGTCTTCCCGTCAGCCGGATCCTTCGGCGGCTCGGTGCCCGTGGGCTCCGTAGCCTCAGAGGTCCCGGAAGTCCCTTCCGTTCCGGAGGGCTTCGTGGGCTCGGACACGCCGGGCTCCGTAGGTGCCACAGAAGGCTCCGTCCCCTCCGTGGAGGGCTCCGTCACCGTCGGCTCCGTCTGAGTCGGATCCGTCACCGTGGGATCCGTAGGATCCGTAGGATCGGTGGGATCGTCCGACGGCTTCTCCACCAGATGGATCGTATAGCTGACGCTCTGGCCCATGTACTCGATCAGGCCCTCACGGTCACAGGGACCGGTGATCATCTCGTTGCTCATCATCAGCTCACCGAAGGCACCCAGAGGATACCCATCGATACAGGGGTACTCCATACCGCCCACAGTCTGCCATTGGATCTGCTCCAGACCCACGATCCGCTCAGTACCGTCCTGATAGCCGATCTTCAGCACCATACCGGCCAGCAGATCCCGCAGATCCACGGGCGCAAAGTAATAAGGCCCACTGCCGGCGAAGAACCGGGGGTCTCCGATCACGATGGTATCCACCGGCAGCTCCACCAGCTCCAGCTTCACCACGGTGCTCTTGACCACCTGGACCTCCATCTGCACGGAGAGATCATCATAGGTATAGCGCACATAGCCCTTCTTGTCCAGCGTCCAGGGCTCCTGATCCTGACTGTCTTCACATTCCACGAAGATGCCATAGATCTGATCCTCCGGCAGAGCGATCACGGTACTGCCGTCGCTGAAGCTGATCCTCACATACCGCATCTCATACAGGTAAGGAGAATAGTACCATACCCCATCCCCCATATCCATACCGCAGGACCGTTCCACCACTTTCAAAGGCGCGGGGTCCACCAGCGTGATCCCGGTGATCTTCTTATCCAGCACCGTCAGCGGGACGGAAGCGGTGATACCGTGGCACTCCAGCACCAGCTCCTTCTGGTCCCGGATCTCCCAGGAGAGGAACTCGGTACCCACATAGGGACCTTCCTCGTCGAAGCTCCATTGGGTCGTGGTCCCGTCGGACCAGACCACTTCCATCCGCAGACCTGCCAGAAGCTGATAGGTCCACATATCCTTCAGCATATCCTTCAGATAGGTGGTATTGTCCGGCATCTTCGTGATCTTCATCTCCACCGGCAGAAGCACCTGGTCCCAAGTGATGTACAGCTCACCGCTGACGGTCTGAGATGTCCGGTTGTCCACGGTACCGTAGTAAGTGACACCGGCCTCCAGATGATACAGCACCGCACCGGCATCACTGACGCTTTCGGCGTACAGATTGGCAGACAGCTCCGGAACGCTGGAGGTGAACCGATAGTGACCGGTCTGAGTGGGGGTGAAGGAGACCTCCACCGAGCTGTCCCCCAGCAAGGTCACCGGCGTGGCCACATCCTGCTCCATGGGGATCAGCGCCAGCGGCGCATAGACCTGGATCTGGAAGCTGGCAGACTTGCCATCGGCAGTGGTCGCCGTCACGGTGGCAGTGCCGGGAGCGATCAGATCCACGATAGCGAACTCCATGGAGGACTCCCGGACCTTCACCACCGCCTCATCGGAAACGGACCAGGTCAGGCTCTCCGGCAGACTGCTCTCCGGCAGCCAGATCACTTCCACGCCCAGATCGGTCCCGGCGTACCCGGCGGTCACATCGGGCTCCAGACGGATCTGCTCCGCCGGGACACCGGCGGTGAGCCGGAAGGAATAAGTCACATCTTTTTCATAAGCGCCCCAGAATTCCACATGGATGTGGTGATGCTGACCGGCCTCACCGTGGAACCGCAGGACCTTCTCCCCACGGACGGAACCCTCGCCGGAGCCCGTGGACATCCGCAGACCGTGGTACTGCTCCACGGAGGTGTCATAGCTGACGGACAGCACATAGGTGCCGGTCTTTTCGGGGATGAAGCACAGATCATGCTCCGACTCAGCGTACAGACCGCCATTGGCACGGATCGTGTGGGACACGGTCCCATCCAGCGCAAGTTTGTCCAGAGCCAACACCGTCACCGGATGCCGGACCTCCAGTCCGTTGGCGGAAATGCCCACCACCTCGGCGGAGCCTGCGCCCACGAACCGGAAGGTAGCACCGTTGGCATCCCCCTCCACCGTCACCACGTTGGGATCGGTGGAGGTCCACTGGACCGAAGAGGCCGCATTGGCAGGACTGTACGCCAGCCGAAGGGACCCTTCCGCTCCCACGAAGCCCTCCTCCAGCGGACTGCCACTGACCGTCAGGGACTGGGGCTCCACAGCCTTGGACAGCATGAACTCGAACTCCATGGCCGCTTCCTTGAAGGAGCATTGGATAGTGAACCTGTAGCTTTCCCCGGCCACGGCAGAGAACACCACCCGGCCGGCCCCCTGTGCGACCACCTCAGTCTGCCGCTCCAGATCCACCCGCTCCACAGAGATCTCGGTGGTCTGATGTCCGCCATCCACGTCATAAAGCACATAGACACCGGTCTCCGTGGCAGTGAAGCCATACTCCGCCACCGGTTCCTCCTTGGTCACCGTGAAGGTCACCGTCTGCTCCGGCACCAATTCCAACACAGCCATCTCTCTGGCAGACACGACACCGGACAATATAGCAAAAGAAAGACACGATACGAGAAGCAAACATAACAGTCTCTTCATCCTCAGTCCCCTCCTTGGATTCGATCGGATGCATCCATTGTAAACCCAACGAAACCCGTAGTCAATAGTGGTGTTTCACTTGTAACCACACTGTAATCAACTTCCAGCCCCGCCTTCCGATCGGTCCTGACCGTGATACGACCAGATGCTACAAGATCCTCCAGATCACGGACTGGACAGTTGACGGGAGCTGTCGGATGATGGTATGATATAGGAAAAGACCCACAGAAAGGGGCTGGGACGGATGTTGCCTGAAAAGAAGAGATTCAGCGAATATTACGGAGCACTCATGGGCAGGAGCTTCTCCAAGTTCCTCTATGCTTACAGCCGGGAGGATCTGCTCCGGGAGCTCCGTTTCCTGGAACAGCAGAAGAACACCTCCGCTTATCCGACCTTGCGCAGGGATCTGGTGGACCATCTGCGTGGATGCGGGATCGACTGTGACGATGACTGCACACCGGGACAGTTGAAGGAGAAGGTAGCTCAGGCACCGGAACGGGACGTACTGATCCGGCGTCTGATCCTGGAGCTGGACCAGATCTGGCGGAAGTTCCCCACCCCGGCGGACCACATGGAGAACACGGTCCGGACGCTGGGCGACCGGGATCTGCAGGACTTCTCCGTCCGCCTGACGATCCTGCGGCATTTCCTGCGGTACGGACCCAAAAACAATGTAACGGTGCGGCGGCTGGCCCAGCGGATGTACGGAGAGTCTGTCCCGGCCAACGCCACGGCGGAGCAACTGGCCCATATCCTCCGGGACGATATCTTCGATGTACTGTCCGGGAAGCTGTCCAAGGATGACCGGCGGAAGTACGAGCTTCTGATCTGTGCCGACGATCTGGCCAAGGGCCGGTTCCGTCAGCAGGGCAAGGCCAAGATGGATCTGTACCGGTTCGCCTTCGCCTTCGGCATGACGGCTTCGGTCCCCGGCAAGGAGACGGTCCCGGACCGGGACCGGGATGTGACGGTCCGTCTGTTCGAGGACCATTATCAGAACAATATCCTGCGGTATCTTGCCGGCAGGAACATCTCCGACGGCTCCGAGGCAGAGCCTGTGGGCGAGGGGATCAACCCCAAGAATTTCGCGGAAACGATCTTCATCTATTTCCTGCGCAAGGATGGCCTGTCCCGGTATGAGCGGTACAGGCAGGCGGAGGCCATGATCGAACAGTGTCTGAAGCTGGCGGAAGCACGGGGCGGCACCGTCGCCGATCCCCTGCTGAAGGTCAGCGCCGATTATTGGGACCGCCTGATGGCTGGGGTCTGGGATCTGGAGCCGGAGGCGCTGGCCACCTTCATCTGCGATCATTATGATATCCCCGTGGATGCCGGGAACCGATCCCGGATCGCCGTGGCATGGGAAGGCCGCACCAGCCTGACGGAGTTCGTGAAGATCCTGGACAGTCTGCCCTGTACGGATGTGATCGCGGACCGGATGATGCTGGAGATGGAAGTGCTCAGCGGCGGCATCGGCCGGTATCTGGATGACCACGAGATCTGTGTGGATGCCGGACTGCGGCAGTTGATGGAGCAGATGGAGCGGTGGCTGGGTCCGGAGATCCCGGAGTCCCACCTCCTGCTGGCGGCCCTGCTGGAGGACCGGAGGGCCTCTGGGATGGCATCCCGGGTCATATGGCCCGCTGTTTGCCTGCGGGCGGTGGATGTCCTCCTCCAGACCGTGCCGAAGGATACCACCCTCCTGTCGGTCAGACAGAAGCTGGAAGGTCCGTGGGCCCGGTCTGAGGACACGGAGTACGGCACCTTGGTCCGTACCGTGGATGATGCCCTGAGAGATCACCGGAAGTGGTCCGGCGAAGTGGAGAAGCGGATCGCACAGGTGCGCGGACTTCTGGAAGATGCCTTCGAAAGCTATCAGAAGGAGATGGTCCGGGCACGCCGGAGCCTTGGTCCGGACGATGTGAAGATCCCGGACACCGCCGTCATCCGGACCCGCATCGCGGCCAGACAGTTGCTGACGGCATATCAGCAGGCGATGGCCACGGCGGCGGAGGCGAAAGAGGACGGCGAGCGGACGCTGGAGCGGATCGGGCCCGTGCTGGAGCAACTGGCGCAGACCGAACCGAAGTGGGCCAAGCTCGCCCCCCTGTGCGCCGATGCGGTGGCGAAGTCCTGCGGATCGGTGGCTCCGGCGCTGTTGGCCCAGGGGCTGACCGGTGTGCAGGCGCTGGTACAGGGACTGGATAGCTGGAGTGAGAAGGATCCTCCGGCCCTGCCCTTCCTGTCCACGGCACTGGAGGAAGAGAAAAAGAAGCTCCAGCGGACCCACCGGGTGGGCCGGACCCAGTTGGTGGCGATCGCCTTCCAGGCGTTCATGGAGGACGCCGCCGGAGAGCGGATGAGTATGCCGGAGCTGCTGGAAGAGCTTCGGACCAGCATCGATTCCCAGTTGAAGGCCTGCCGGTTCCAGCCGATCAGCGAAAAGAACCTGTTCGATATGTTCGCCGTCATCGTCGTATATCTGCGTCTGGTCCTGGGCAGACGCTGATGTGGGAAACACCACCCCATCCCCGGACCACGGGGGTGGGGTGATATACTATCCACAAGAAATGAGAAGTAAGGAGCGTGCCGTATGGACAGGACCTATATCCCCGAAGGAGAGCAGATCCGGCTGTGCCGCCGGGCAGGACGACAGGAGGTCAGCTTCACGATCCTGGGCGTGGTGGGTGAAGGGAGCTCCAGTATCTGCTATGACGCTCAGGCCATGGGCCAGCGGGGAAAGCTGAAGGAATTCTATCCCCTGCTCCCCGATGAGATACTGTCCCTGCGTCGGACGGAGGGATACCAGCTCCTGCCCGAAGATCCTGCCTCCGTGACATTGTTCACAGAGCTTTGCACAGAGCTGACACAGACCTATGATACGCTGGACCGGGTGCGGATCCGGGGAGAACGGGGGGCGATCCTGAACAACTACATCCCATCCTACCAGCTATATTTCGGCCGCTCCGTGGACGGACAGCCGGGCAGTGTCTATGTTTGGACCGCCGGTGATATGGTGGGGCAGGATTTCGACGATTATCTGCGTCAGGTCCGCAACGCCCCGGAGGAGCTGCCGGAGCACAAGCTCTACAACATCCTCAACACCCTGATCACGCTGTCCGATTGTGTCCGGGTGTTCCATGAGCTGGAGATGCTCCATCTGGATATCAAGCCCTCCAACTTTTTGGTGGCCTATGACAGTGAGATGAACATCAACACCGGCAACATCTCCCTGTACGATCTGAACTCCGTGCGTCCGGTCCGCGGCAACGTCATGCGGACCGCCGGTACCCGGGGCTTCCGGGCGCCGGAGGTGGCACGGGGAGACGCCGGGAACCGGTCGGATATCTATTCGATCGGGGCCATGCTGTTCTATGCAGTGGTGGTCCATGAGCAGGTGCCGGAGGGGCTGTATGAGGACCGGTATTTCGACCGGCTGGAGGAGCTTCTGGAGGGGTCCCGTCTGATCCGGTCCTCCCGGACTAATTCCAGCGCCAATGTCCGCTATATCCTGACGGGGATCCTGCGCCGGACGCTGGCCCCCGGCGTGAGGAACCGCTATATCTGCTGTGAGGAGCTGATCCGGGATCTGAAGACGGCACAGGCCTATCTGTTGCCTGACATCTTCCGGGAGGCTCTGCCGCTGGAGCGCAGGCTCCAGATCCTGGACCGGGACACCGAAGGCCGTCCGGACCCCACCGCCGTGCTCCAGGATCTGCTGTATCGGGTGCCTCTGTATTCGGTGCCCATGGAGTCAGGAGAAGACCTCCGGGTGCTGACGGTAGGCGCAGGCACCTACGGTCAGAAATTCATGGACCTGTGCCTGCAGACCGGCCAGCTTCTGGACCATACCCTGCACATCACCGCGGTGTCACGGGATATGGCGCTGGACAAAGAGGTCTATCTGCATTACCGCCCGGCGCTGAAGCAGTTCGTGGAGGTGGACGGAGAACGGGAAGGCGCTTGCTTCGCCCGGCTGGATACCCGGACCCCGGAGAAGTCCTTCCGTGTGGGAGACCTCCGGCGACAGCACAGCGTGGCCCGGCGGCTCCTGGATCAGGTGCGGCCCCACTACATCTTCATCGCTCTGGGCGATGACCGGCTGGACCGTGAGGCGGCAACGGCGTTTTTAGAGCTGGGTGCCGGATGTCCGGTGGCTTATGTGGTCCAGTCCGGAGATCAGGAGACCTGCGAGGGCGGTATCCCGGTGTATGTGGACCGGGAACTGGGTGCCGAGGGCATCTCCCCTGAGCTGGAGCGGATGGCATTCAACACCCATCTGATCTGGTGCGATGACGATGCGGACATCACGGCGGAGCGGAAACGGTTCGCAAAACCTTATTATCATGATTCCTCCGTTTCCTATGTGCTCTCGATCCCCTATAAGCTGTACGGCCTGGGCCTTCGGCTGGAGGACCTCCGGGAACAGGCGGCGCTGGTGGAGCGGAAGCTCCGGGATGAGCAGACCCTTCGCCGACTGGTGATGCTGGAGCACCGCCGCTGGGTCCTGGAGAAGGTCACCGACGGATGGCAGTTGCCAACGGATGAGTCCGGAGCGATGGACCATCAGGGCTGTGTCGTACGGGGACGGGTGAAGGATGAGGAACGGAAGACCCATCCCTGTCTTCTCCCCAGCACCGAGCAGATGCCGCTGAAGGGCGTGCCTTTGGCATCGGTAGAGGATCTGAGTGGGCTCGATCCGCTGGACCGGATGTCCGTGGAGCTGTACCGGACCTTCCGGACCGCCGCGGAGGAGGTCCGGCATAGCCAGCCCCTGCGGAGCGCGGACCTGCAGGCTCTGCGACGGATCGCCGAGGGCAAGTCCGAAGCCGTCCGCCTGGCCTACGCACGGTATCATCAATGCCTGAAGCGGATCCTGGAAGGGAACGTGGACCGTTGCCGGACCTATGGGCGGTACGCCCGGGATCTGGAGCAGTCCATCGAGGCGGAGGGGTCCCCGGAGCTGGCGGAGGTGCGTCAGCGGCTGGAATGGCTCCGGGTCCGCTTCTTCCCCCTGATCGAAAGCACTTTGGAACGGGATTATAAATCGTACGATCTTACGCTGGTGGAGAAGATCCCCTTCATCCTGACCAATGAGCCCCAACCGGCGCTGGCCATGGCGCTGGAGGAGGGCGATGGGATCGCCATGCTTTCCAATGTGGTGTCTGCCACGGTCCTGCGGCCCCGGAAGATCAGCTATCTGTATCTGTGGGGGGCGGACAGCGACGGACAGGCCCTGAAGACCAAGCTGCGGACCATCGCGGACTATCTGGAACGGAGCCACATCCGAAGCGAAACGGAGCTTCTGGTGGGTGCCACCGCGGACCGGATATCGCAGGCCCGGCAGGCGTTGCTGGACTGCCCGGTGAAGACCCGGTACCTCCGCTGTGACGGGGACGGGGAAGCACTTCTGGAAGCGTTGGATCCCGGCACCCTCTTCGATGGCGACACGGCGCTGTTCCGTGCCCCTGACAAACAGACACGGTTTTTGGAGCTGGTCCGGCAGAAGCTTGGCCTGTTCCGATTCGACCGGACGGAGCATCGGTTCACGGAGCATCACGGATGTGACCGCCTGCGGTATCTGCGGACCCGGGCACGGCTCCGGGTGGAGGAGCTGGAGGCCCTGTGTGGGATCCGCTGGGGCGCCGGAGAACTGCCGGAATACGAAGAAGAACTGGAAGCCCTGTGGCAGATCGGCACCCGGGCAGGCGGTGACTGCTGGAGCAGGCTCTGCCACCGTCTGGGAGAGGATGCCCACAGAGAAGGCCTGATGGGATCGGCCCGGCGTGGCGAAGAGGAGCGGGCCATCCGCTTCTATTTCCCCGGCAACGGTAGCCCCGGTGCGGAGCGGCTCCTGCGTCGGCTGGCGGAGCTGGGCGTGACCGGTGAAGGCTCCGGCCTCCACGGCTGTGCGTCGGATACCTGCCAGATCGAGATCTTCACCCGTTGGGAGCTGGAGCCGGTGC
Source organism: Oscillospiraceae bacterium (assembly GCA_017378975.1). GTDB lineage: Bacteria > Bacillota > Clostridia > Oscillospirales > Oscillospiraceae > Faecousia. Next base: position 2,715 of record JAFNXT010000338.1, on the reverse strand, counting down.
TGGAGAAGCTGTTCTCCCGGTGGTATCTGCTGGCAGATCCCGACCGGCTGGAGGTGTCCATGGATCCGGAGGGCCTGCTGTGGGTCCGCTGTGACGGACTGACGGTGGAAAGGCTCACCGGTGTGGACGAAGCCATGTGGACGGTGCTGGAAGCGTTGTACCAAGCCAAGCTCATCACCATGCTCCGCCGGGACGGGGAGAAGGTGTCCTTCACCTATACCAGCCACCGGATCCGGAAGCTCCTCACCGACCCTGATGGGCTGTTGACGGTGCGGTGCTGGTATGGGGCCCAGGACCGGGGAGCGTTCTCGGACATCTCCTGTCACCGGGGCGCCCTGATGCTGACGGACGGCTTCCGGCCCTTGCCGGTGTGCTGTGTCGGCGGGACCCCGGACCGGGCGCGGTACAGACGGTTCGCGGAAGAGACCGCGGCGTTGGGTGACGTGTGCCGGACGCTGGTATGCCAGACCCTGCCGGACGGATCGGTCCTCCGGGAAGCGGAAGAGCTGGGGATCGTAACGGTGCGCGCCACTTGACGGGTGCGCCCCGGGATGGTATACTGGTATAGATAATGACTAAGTGAGGTGCAGACCATGACGGATGAACGGAAGATCCTTCCGCCCTATAAGGGGGAGGAACCCTATATCTTCGTCAGTTATTCCCACAGGAACAGTGCCAAGGTGCTCAGCGTGCTGGACCGGATGCAGAAGGACGGCTACCGGATCTGGTATGACGAGGGCATCGACCCCGGCACCGAGTGGGACGAGAACATCGCCGATCACGTGGAGCATTGCGGTTGTTTCGTGGCGTTCCTGTCGAAGGAATATCTGCAGTCCATGAATTGTAAGGACGAGCTCAACTACGCCCGGGAGCTGGACAAGCCCCGTCTTCTGGTGTATCTGGAGGATGTGGAGCTGCCCGGTGGTATGCGGATGCGGCTGGGACGGTTGCAGGCGGTACATCAGTACAAATATGCGGACCGGAAGGTCTTCTTCGAGAAGCTGTATGAGTTCTCCTCGCTGAGCGACTGCAAGGCGGTCACAGCGGAGGAGCCCAAGCCTGCGGTGGAGCCGGAGCGGCCCAAGGTCCCGGTGGCTTCCGTACCGGCACAGCCGAAGCCCGTGCCGCCCCAGCGGCCGGTGGCTCCGGTATCTCCCCAGCCCAAGCCGGCGGCTCCGGTGTTCCCTCAGCCCAAGCCGGCGGCTCCGGTGTTCCCTCAGCCCAAGCAGACCGCTCCGGTGTTCCCTCAGCCCAAGCCGGCGGCCAAGGTGAAGAAGGCCCCCAGGCAGAACCTGTTTTTGATGCTGTTGGGTCTGGCGTTGGCGGCCTGTGTGGTGACGTCGGCGGCCTTCCTGATCTTCGAAGATCCGGAGCTGTTCCTGGTCGGTGTGGTCATGACGGCCCTCATGGGCATCCCCAGCGGTGCGCTGATCATGAAGGGCAACGGCAAGGGCCATACTTGGCGTGGTGCGCTCCTGTTCGCGGCGTTCCTGCCTCTGCAATTGGGACCCATGCTCCTGAACGTCACGCTCACTTATCTGATGATGTGAAAACGTATGAAAGCTCCGCCCAAGAAGGGCGGAGCTTTTCGTGTATTCAGGAGAACAGGCCTCCGATGAAGCCAATGAACAGCATGACCAGCCAGATCAGGAGGATCAGCAGGCCGGAAAGTGCCGGTGCAAGGATCGCGCATACGATCCAGGGCCATTTGCCATCCTCGATGACCTTGCCCATCATGCCGCCGGCGATGGCACCGGGGATCACGGTGGCCGCCAGCCAGATCAGGAAAGGTACATCCAGGAACCACATCACGACGCCGGCCACGATCGCCGCGATCCCAAGGAGCATACCGCCGAACAGGAGGAATCCGTCCCGGAGGGAATCGTCCGTGCCGGTGTCGCTGTCCGTCTTTACGGGAGGTTCCTCCGGAGGATCCACCGGAGGGGGCGTGGAGACCTTGGGAGCCACGGCCACGGGGCCCTTGCATTCTTCCAGCGGAGAGAAGTCATAAAGCTTCTCGTAGAAGCCTGCGGCATCGGTGTATTTGTACTTATGTACCGCCTGCAACCGGCTCAGCCGCATCTGCATGCCCACAGGGAGCTCCACGTCCTCCAGATACACCAGAAGACGGGGCTTATCCAGCTCCCGGGCGTAGTTGAGCTCGTCCTTGCAGTTGGTGGACTGGAGATATTCTTTCGAAAGGAAGGCCACGAAGCAATGACAGTCCTTCACGTGCTGGGCGATGTTCTCGTCCCACTCGGTGCCCGGATCGATGCCCTCGTCATACCAGACCCGATGACCGTCCTTTTGGAGCTGCTGGACCACCTGCAGGACCGCGGGAGCGTTGCGGTGGGAGTAGCTGATGAAGACATAGTTCTCCTGCCCCTTGTAAGGAGGCAGAGGTTTGATGTTTTCCGCCATGGGACTACCTCTTTTTCCGTATTTCCTCCAGTATACCATTTGCCACAGACCACGTCAAGGTCAAGTTGCTCCCCGAACTGACCTGCTGTCGCCGCCCCAAAGGCGGCGCATGCCTTCCCTCGAGGGAAGGTGGACCGCCCCAAGGCGGGCCGGAAGGGTGCATGACCGGCCCAGCCGGTCACCCCGCCGCCCCTTGCCGTCACGGTCCGCCCCATCCGTAGCCGTCCCATCTGTAGGGCGAGGGCACGCCCTCGCCGTCGCCGCCCCAAGGGCGGCGAACTTGCCCCCCTCATT
>JAFNXT010000337.1 GCA_017378975.1 Oscillospiraceae bacterium | reverse complement strand
TTTTACATGGAGGAAATGTTTTTAGCAGATCGTTCGCAACAGGCGGATGGACTGGGGGGAGATCTGTCGATATTGAGAAATGGTCATCCTGTCATCGCATCGGGTCCTGCCGTGTGTAGGGCGGGGGCTCGCCCCCGCCGCAGCGTGTCGAAAAAGGTGCTCCGCGCCCCGGCCCCCTCTGATGAGGGGGCTGTCAGCGTAGCTGACTGGGGGAGAGAAGACCCGAAAAGTTATGAGTTCTTTATAAACATAGAGAAAACCTAAACGTATTCTCTCCCTCAGTCGCCTGCGGCGACAGCTCCCTCATCAGGAGGGAGCCTGAGCGGCGGGGGCGAGCCCCCGCCCTACGGTCAGGGTCCGGGAGGACTGTGCAGGTGGTGCTATGTCGCTTCCCGGGATCCCGGATGATATCGTTATAGGAAAACTGCAACGTTTTCTCTCCCTCAGTCGCCTGCGGCGACAGCTCCCTCATCATAAGCGCCCGCAGGCGCTATGCAAGCGATCGACCGGCGAAGCCGGCTCTTAGTGAGTCGCAGAGGGAGCCTGAGCGGTGGGGCTGGGCAAAAAGTACAAAACGGTGTGGGGGATCTTGTGAGGAATGATGAAAAGATGATTATCGATCGATAATCAATAAAATACGTTGACGAATGACCTTCGTGGAGGTATATTATTAGGATAAAAGTATCATCGGGCAGAGTGCCCTGTAGGGGAAAGGCGTGTTGGTATGGGCCGCAGGAACAGAACATGGGCGAAGAGGATCCTGGCGGCTTTGCTGGCATCACAGATGGTTTTTGGGGCGGTACCTCCGGTGGTCAGAGCGGAGCCTGTGTTCGGGATGGGGCCGGTGAGCTTCGTGCTGGATCAGGGCCTGCCACTGGAGCTGACCTTTGCCGATGTGTTCGGCGCGGAGGACCTGCCCACCGGTGCCCAGTTTCTGGGCATGGATGATGAGGGCAACGGTCCCGTGGATGGCTGGATCATCGATGGGGTCCCGGGCTATCAGGGACATATCCAGGTCTGGCCCGAGGCCAGAGGTACGGAGGTGTTCCTGCGTTATACGCCGGAGGACTTCCTTTCCGGCAGAGATACGGTCCATCTCCTGATCCAGGATCGGGATGGGGAGCAGACGGTGAAGACCGTCACCTTCCTGCCCGGCTCTGTGGTCTATTACGAAGAAGATCATCCGGCGTTGGAGGTGATCGGTGGTACCTTCAAGACCACTGAGGAAGACGGCAGGACCCAGTCGGCGGACCAGTCCTTGCCCCACGGCTACGATCCGGCCTACGCTACTGCGGAGGATGTGTCCATGTCCGGCGGTTCCTTCGCTACGATCCCCATCGTACCGCCTCCCAACGTACAGTTCTTTCAGGCGGAGGCCGCCGTGCGCTTCACCTTCACCGGCACAGGCTTCGAGCTGGTGACCATGACGGACTCTCTGTTCGCCATGGCGCTGGAGGTCGAGGTCTCACGGCAGACAGAGGACGGTCAGCAGGAGATCATTCAGAAGTACCCCCTGATCACTTCTTATTCCGAGACCCTCGGTGGCTCCGGCAGTGGTGTGATGATCTATCAGGTGCCCATGATCCGCACTTGGGGGCTGGAGTACGGCACCTATTCGGTGCAGATCTGCGGTGTGCCGCTGGTGGTGGGTCATGACGAGGAGAACGGGCCCATCTACGGCCCCACCACGTACATCTATGTGGACGGCGTCCGGATCTTCCAGCCACTGGCCGATCCCACGGCGCAGGAATATGGCGATGAGCTGGGGGCCGTGTTCACGGAACCCCGGATGCTGGTACTGGACGGCAAAGCCGCCGTTCTGGGGCTGGAGAAGGACGCCAAGGGGCGGACCGGTCTCGTTGGTCTGACAGGCTCCGGGATCACCTTCCGGGAGGATATGGGCCGGGGTTGGATCGAGAGCGGCCTTGGCGGCGATATGAAATGTGTGGAGCCCAACAACGAAGTGTATCTGGGCGGTGTCACCGGCGGTAATTCCATGGTGCTGTACGTTTCCGAGGAGGAAGCCGGGGAAGGTATGCTCCAGATCGGTCTGCGGGATATGCACGAGGATCTGTACCGGGGGCTCCATGGCTCCGAGAACCAGCCTTCGTCCTTCCACTATCTGCTGGCCGACGGCAGCTGGAGCCAGAAGGTCCCGGTGGGTCGTTGCGGAACGGAGCAATACTATCAGATCGACTATCGCGCCTGCCCCACGGTGGCGCAGGACGGGAAGACCTATCATCAGGTGCTGATCCGGATCCCGGAAGGGATGGTGTCGTTGACCAGCTTCAAGAGCGCCGGTCTGCGGTTCAGTGAGCTGTTCACCGACCGGGAACGAAACCGCTACCGCTATGACGGTTACGGTCTGTATCAGTCCGGGCGCTTCACGGAGGATGGCTCCGAGATCCCTCAGAGCCAGGCGGTCTGGCAGGGAGCGCCCCAGGATCCCCGGTGCCGTTACCGGACAGAGGATGGGACCCTGAGCTACGTGTGGCGCTATGATCTTCAGGGTAAGCAATTGCCGGAGGACGCGTTGGTCTGGATCACTGACGGTGTGATGCCCGGTTTCCACTATGAAACGGACGGTGACCGGTGCCTCCGGGCGGCAAGGTTCGATGCCTATGGCAACGAGATCCGGGCGGAGGAACTGATCTGGACGGAGGTGGACAGTACGGTCACCGGCTCGTTGTTCCGTTGCGGATCGGCGCTGATCGCGGCGGCTGAGGCGGAGATCGTGCCGGAGGAGCCGGAGTTGCCGGTGGAGGAGGAAGAACCCCACGCCGGGAACTGGTGGCAACGGTTCGTGGCATGGCTCAAAGAACTGTTCCGGCTCATGTTTTCCGGTCTATAAAAAACAAGTCATCGCGAGGTGACCCTGAAGGGTCCTCGCGATGACATTTTTATTATCTTCCGGTCATACGGGAGAGGATGGGGGCAGGGACATAACGGGAGATGTCCTGACCGTAGGAGTGGAGCTCCTTGACCATGGAGGAAGATACCGCCACGTTCTCGGCCCGGAAATAGATATACTCCATGGCAGGGAAAATCAGCTTGTTCACCTCTGCCATGTTCTCTTCGTAGTTATAGTCCATATTGTTCCGCAGTCCCCGGATCATGTACCGGATCTGGTTCTCTTTGGCGAACTGGGCGGTGAGACCGTCGTGGATATGGACGATGCAGTTGTGCAGGCCCTCCAGACGCAGGGTCTCCTCGATCGCCGCCTGGATCACCTCCGGTGGGAAGGAGCGCTGCTTTTTGGGATTCACGCCGATCACGATGTGGACCCGGTCGAACAGCGCCGCCGCCTTCTTCACGATGTCCAAATGACCGTTGGTGAAGGGGTCGAAGGAGCCGGGGTAGATCGCGTTCTTCATGGTCATTTCCTCCGTTGCATCAGGATGCTCTGATGATACACCGATCCGGAGAGAATTTCAACCATGGCGTTGTCAGCGGCAGCAGATCTTGTTATAATAAGGGAAAAAAGAGGGGAGGGATCGCTTTGAAGCTGATCCATTTGTCGGACCTGCATCTTGGGAAGCGGGTCAATGAGGTGTCTATGATCGAGGACCAAAGCTTCATTTTGGAGCAGATCCTGCAGATCGTATCGCAGGAGTCCCCGGACGGGGTGCTGATCGCGGGGGATGTGTATGACAAGTCCGTGCCGCCGGGGGAGGCGGTGACCTTGCTGGATGGGTTCCTGTATCGCCTTTCCCGGATGGGGATCCCCACCATGGTGATCAGCGGCAACCATGACAGCCCGGAGCGGCTGGCTTTCGGCGGACGGCTGATGCTGGGGGCCGGGATCCATGTGGCACCGGTGTATCAGGGACAGGTGGAGCCGGTGACATTGGAGGACGAGCATGGTCCGGTGGATATCTGGCTGTTGCCTTTCCTGAAGCCGGTCCATGTGAAACGGGCCTTCCCGGACCGGGAGATCGGGGACTATACCGAGGCCATGGCGGTCGCGATCGATGCCATGGGGATCGACCCAAACCGCCGGAACGTGCTGGTGACCCATCAGTTCGTGCTGGGCTCCAGCCGGTGTGAGTCTGAAGAGGTCAGCGTGGGCGGCACCGATGGGGTGGACGCGGCGGTGTTCGGGGGCTTCGATTATGTGGCTCTGGGCCATCTCCACGGGCCTCAGAACGTGGGCTCCAATAAGATCCGCTATTGCGGAACGCCCCTGAAATACTCCTTCTCCGAGGCGGACCATTATAAGAGCGTCACCGTGGTGGAGCTGGGGGCCAAGGGGGATCTGACGGTCCGACTGCGGCCTCTGACGCCCCGGCATGACCTGCGGCAGATCCGGGGGACCTTCCGGGAGCTGACGGAGAAGTCCTTCTACGAGGGCACGGAGACGGGGGACTATCTGCACGTGATCCTCACCGACGAGGAGGACGTGATGGAGGCCATGGGAAGGCTCCGTCAGATATATCCGAATATCATGAAGCTCAGCTACGACAACGCCCGGACCCGGGCAGAGAGCTTCGTGGACGGGGCCCGGGAGGTACAGCGAAAGTCCCCTCTGACCCTCTTCGGGGAGCTGTACGAACAGCAGAACGGACAGCCCATGACGCAGGAGCAATATGAGTTCGTCAGGACGCTGGCAGAGCAGATCTGGGAGGAAGGCTTATGAGACCCTTGGAATTGACCATGGCAGGCTTCGGCCCCTATGCCGGGACCCAGGTGCTGGACCTGCGGAGCCTTGGCACCACGGGGCTGTATCTGATCACCGGTGACACCGGAGCAGGGAAGACCACGATCTTCGACGCGATCACCTTCGCTCTCTTCGGGGAGCCCAGCGGCGAGAGCCGGGAGCCGGGGATGCTTCGGTCCCAATATGCCAGACCGGAGGATCCCACCTTCGTGGAGCTGGTCTTCGCCTATGGAGGAAAGGAGTATACCGTTCGCCGGAATCCGGAATATCTGCGGGCCAAGAACCGTGGCACCGGCACCACCAAGCAGGCGGCGGAGGCCGTGCTGACCTGTCCTGACGGACAGGTGGTGACCAAGGTGAAGGAAGTGGATCAGGCGGTCCGGGACATCATCGGACTGAGCCGGGAACAGTTCTCTCAGGTGGCAATGATCTGTCAGGGAGAGTTCCGGAAGCTCCTGCAGGCAGATACCCGGGAGCGGCAGAAGATCTTCCGGGATATCTTCGACACCGGCCGCTATGTGACCCTCCAGCGTCAGCTGAAGGAGGAGGCGGCTGCCCTCCGTGGAGAACGGGACCGGGCCAAGCTGAGCATCCGGCAGTATATGGACGGCATCGCCTGCGGTGAAGGCTCCCTGCGCTTGCCGGAGGTGGCAAAGGCCAGAGCCGGAGAGATGCCCGTGGCTGAGACGGTGGAACTGCTGGAGGAGCTGATCCGGGAGGACGGCCTTCGGCAGGCGGAAGGGGAGCAACGGCTTTTGGAAACGGAAGCCCGATCGTCCCAAGTGGAGATCGGTCTGAGCCGGGTCCGGGCCCGTCGTCAGGCACAGCTTGAGCTGGAGCAGGCGAAGCTCCGTCAGGCGCAGACCGGCGAACGACTGGTACAGGCCCAAAAAGATGTGGAGCATGCGCGTCATCAGATCCCGGAGCAGGAGGCTTTGGGACGGCAGGCCGCCGCCATCGGCGCGTTGCTTCCGGCCTATGATGAGTTTGAGCAGAAGCAACGTCTTCTGGATCAGCGACGTCGGGAACTGGCCGGTGCGGTGGCAGACCGGAACGCCGCCCAGGAGCGATGGGAGAAGCTGAGCCTGCAACTGGGCCAGTGGAGAGAAGAGTATCAGTCCTTAGAGGGAACCTCGGCGGAGGAGGCACGGCTCACGGCACAGCGGCAGGCGGTCACGGACCGCCGGAGCCGGATCGCGGCATTGATCGCGGGCTTCGGCATGCTTCAGGCCCAGCGGACGGAGCTGGCACGGCGGCAGTCGGTCTATCTTGCCGCCGCCGGAGAGGTCCGGCGGCTGGGGGACACCTACGATCGGATGTATCGGGCGTTTTTGGATGAACAGGCCGGCGTTCTGGCACGGGAGCTGATGGACGGGGTGGCTTGTCCCGTTTGCGGATCGGTGGAGCATCCCTGTCCTGCCGGACTTGCCTTGGATGCCCCCACGGAAGCCGACGTGAAGAAAGCCGGTGCCGCCTTCGATAAAGCACGGAAGGAAGCGGAACGGACCAGCGCCGAGGCCAGCAAACAGGCCGGCGTGGCGGCCGCTACGGAAGAGAACCTGCGGACCCAAGTGGCGGAGCTTCTGGAGGACGTGGAGATGGACCGGGCACAGGATGCCGCCCGTCAGCAGGAAAGGCTGTTGTCCGGTCAGCTTCTGACGCTGGACCGTCAGTTGGAGACGGTGGCGAAGCAGGCCGCCCGGCGGTCGGCGTTGGAAGCCCAGATCCCCCGGCAGGAGACCCTGCTGGCAGGGGAGGAACAGCGCCGCACAGAGGCAAGAGACCGGCAGGTGGCCTGTGAGGCGGCGATCGCCCAATTGGAAGAACGGCTCTCGGACCTTCGCACCGGCCTGACATGGCCTTCGAAAGCGGAGGCGGTGGCACAGATGAGATCGCTGGAGACCCGGCAAAAGCAGATCGCCGGAGAGCTGACGGCGGCAGAGGAACGGCAGGGACGATGCAAGGAGACCCTTGCGGCGTTGGGTGCCACGATCGAACAGTTGACGGCCCAACTGGCCCAGGGAGGCGAGGAGGATCCGGCGGCGTTGGAGCAGGAAAAGGGAACGCTGATGGAGCGTAAAGCCCGGATCGGGGCGGAGCAGAAGGTGCTCCATGCCCGGATCGCCGCCAACACCACCGCCAGAGAACGGATCTGTCAGCGCGCTCAGGAGATGGAGCGGTTGGAACAGCGTTACGGCTGGGTCAATGCCTTGGCGGAGACCGCGTGCGGCGAGCTGAAGGGGAAGGACAAGATCATGCTGGAGACCTATATCCAGATGACCTTCTTCGACCGGATCCTGGAGCGGGCCAATCTGCGGCTCCGGAAGATGTCCGGGGGACAGTATGATCTGGTGCGGCACTCCGGCGGCAGTAAGCAAAGCCAGAGCGGTCTGGAGTTGGACATCATCGACCATGTGAATGGTACCCGACGGTCCGTGCGGACCTTGTCCGGCGGCGAGGCGTTTTTGGCGTCGCTGTCTCTGGCCTTGGGGCTGTCCGATGAGGTGCAGATGTCCACGGGCATCCGGCTGGATACCCTGTTCGTGGACGAGGGCTTCGGCTCTCTGGACTCCGAGGCCCTGAGCAAGGCTTACGCCACGCTGGCTGGGCTCACGGAGGGCCAGCGGCTGGTGGGCATCATCTCCCATGTGGGAGAGCTGAAGGAGAAGATCGACAAGCAGATCCTGGTGACCAAGGAACGGTCCGGCGGCAGTGTGGCCCGGGTACAGGTGTGATCGACGAAGCTGACCTGCGGTAAGTGATCCGATGCAGGGCGGGGGGCTTGCATCCGGTCTCCGGATGTGGTAAGATCGATCCAGATCGATAAAAAAGGAGGTCGTCCCATGAAAAAACTTTTGGCGTTGCTTCTGACCGCGTTGATGGTGCTGTCCTTGTGCGCCTGCGGCGATTCGCTGGAGGCGTGGCCGGAGCTGACGGAGGGGCTTCAGATCACGGAGCAGACGGAGGATACTACGCCCTCCCAGCCGGAGCAGACCCAGCCGGAGGATCCGGAGGAGCCTGCCTTACTGGATGAGGATGGCTGGTATTACAGCGCCGGGGAAGTGGCCCTGTATCTGCATACCTACCATAAGCTCCCGTCCAACTTCATCACCAAGTCCGAGGCCCAGGATCTGGGCTGGGAAGGCGGCTCTGTGGAGCGCTTTCTGGAGGGTGCCGCGATCGGGGGCGACAAGTTCGGCAACCGGGAGGGGGTGCTCCCCAAGGCTAAGGAGAGGCAGTATTACGAATGTGACATCGATACCAACGGCCAAAACAGCCGGGGTGCCAAGCGGATCGTGTTCTCCAATGACGGTCTGATCTATTATACTGACGATCATTATGAGACCTTCACCTTACTGTACGGGGAGGGATGAGCCGTGATGATCTTTCTGGATGGATCCCTCATGACGGACATAGCCGCCGCCCATGACCGGCTGGCTTGCCAGCTGGGGCTCCCTGCATGGTACGGCCGGAATCTGGACGCTCTGTACGATATGCTCACGGGGCACATCGCCCCTTGCCATCTGGTGCTGATCCATGAGGACCGGATGCTGGAACAGCTTGGCGACTACGGCCAACGGCTCATGGATACCCTCCGTGACGCGGCGGAGGAATCACCGGGGATCACGCTGACAGAGATGGCCTGAGAACGAAAAACGGAGGACGTGTTGCGACACGTCCTCCGTATTTTTGTAAGGTCAGATCAGCCCGGCCCGGTCCAGCAGGTACAGCGTACCGTAGATCAGGGGCTGGTGGACGAGATAGATGATCAGGGTGTGCCTGCCAAGGAAGGACAGGGGTGGGACCGGATCGGAGCGGAACCAGCGGGGGACCTTATCGTCCTTGAAGAGCCGGCCAAGGAAGGTGCCTGTGAGGAACAGGAACATCCATGGCATCACGGGCCAATGGTCTGCGGGATCGTGTCCGGTATCGAAGCCCAGTATGTACAAAAGTGTGTTTTTGGGCAGGGTCGGGATCTCCAGCGTGAAGACCTCCGGCCAGCCGAAGAAGCCTTCGGAGATCCCCAGCGTCAGCAGGAACAAGATCAAAGACACCGGGATGCCCACCGCCATGGGGATCTTCGCCAGCACCTTCCGGGATAGCCCATGCAGGATCATCCCGGTGCCAAGGAAGTGGAGGATGCCGAAGACGATGTTGGAGCCGGGCATGGCCACCGACATGACCGCGGCAACGAGGATACCGCAAAGGACGGTCTTCACCCCCCGCTTCAGATCGCTTCGGGTCAGGTTACAGGAGATACCGGCGAGCACGATCAGTACGCCTACGAAATGATCGCGGAACACGTCCATCCCATGGGACCGGAAGAAGGCGTAATGTCCGCCGAAGACCTCGCTCAGGTCGTACAGCAGATGATACAGCACCACAAGGATGATGCAGATGCCCCGGACCGTGTCGAGGATGTGGTATCGGGGACGGGCGGTGAGGGTGGTGCTCATGAAGTCTCCTCCGTTTCCGTGATCCATCCCTGTGCCCATGTGAAGAGGGCTTCGGACATCTGATCGAAGCGGACCGGTCCGCCGCTTTTCAGGGCGGCGAAGGTGGCAAGGATCTCCTGCTCCTTCGGTCCCACCGTGGACAGCAGGTCCTTTTGATGGCGATGATACCGGCCGGTCTGGCGGTAGCAGATCGCCTGGATCACGAAGGAAGCGGATTTGTACAGACCCTTCAGGATCATGTCGCTTTTGTCATGGACCATGTTGTGGACACAGCCGTGGTAGATGGCGCACACCCCTGCCCGGATCGCCCGGCAGACGGCGACGTGATCTGGCAGGGCGGCCACCGCCTGAAGATCGCCCCGGACGGGCTCCGTATCGTGATAAAACTGGAACAGGTCCGCCGGATCCCAATGCAGGAGCTCGTCCTGCCCTGCCAGGAACCCACAGCTCAGCTCCCGGTGGGGGAGTCCGTCCAGCATGGCGGCATAGGTCCCGATGTCCGCCGGAGAGAGCCGGTCCAGGATCACCACCGCATCGATGTCGCTCCCCTCGGTGGCTTCGCCCCGTCCGTAGCTCCCTTGCAGTCCCACGAACCGGACCCGTGCCGGGAAGGTCCGGTCCAGCGCCTCAAGGAACGTTTCCATCCAAGTATGGATATCTATCATCGTAAGCTCCTCTTTTCTGATTTTTGCTCAATATATCATACCGGACGGGAGATTTCAACGACAGGCCCGGCAGAAAAGAAAAATCACGGAGGAGCCCGACAAAAAACTATTGAAATCTCCATTTGGATGTGCTATAATGCACCATGTTCGCAGGGTTCGTATATCGGTAATACAACGGCTTCCCAAGCCGTGAAGGCGGGTTCGACTCCCGTACCCTGCTCCAGAAAAGACCCCACATTTGTCTACGACAAGTGTGGGGTCTTTTCAATGAAATAAATCCCTTGCGGGATTTGTGAAATAACGCTTCGCGTTATGAAATAGCTGTCGCTATGAAATACGCTGCGGCGTATAAGGGATTTATTTTATTTCACATTTTGCCGCTAAGGCAAAATATTTCATGATCCGCAGGATTATTTCATATTGCGTAGCAATATTTCATTACACTACTTTTACTTACTTTTACCCCTGATTCCACTCCGTTTGGTTACTCTTAGGCAGCAAAAACCCCACATTTGTCTTGATAGACAAATGTGGGGTTTTTGAGTGATGCGTTCCTTGCGGAACGTGGTGCGCACTGCGTGCGTGATGCAGGCCTTGCCTGTGATGCACGCCTTCGGCGCGTGGACGGAACGCATCGCATCACCTATCACAGCGTAGCT
>JAFNXT010000032.1 GCA_017378975.1 Oscillospiraceae bacterium | reverse complement strand
GGATGCGGATGGAATAAACCTGCTGAGCAAGCATAAGTATCTTGTGCGTGGAAGATCTGCGCCTACCATCCTGACGCCCCATGAGGGGGAATTCAAACGTCTCATGGGTCCGGTGGGGCAGGACAGGCAGGCTTCGGCTATGGAGGCGGCAAGACATCTGGGCTGTATCATGGTGCTCAAAGGACATCATACGCTGATCACGGATGGAGCCGGATGCTATCAAAATACGACCGGCAACCCCGGCATGGCAGTCGGTGGGAGCGGTGATGTATTGGCCGGTATGATCGTCAGCCTTTTGGGGCAGGGGCTTGCGCCTTTGGAGGCGGCGGCTTGTGCCGTATGGCTCCATGGCGCGGCGGGGGACCGGTGTGCACAGCAGCTTGGGCAGTATGGGATGTTGCCTACGGATATGTTGGGAGAGCTTCCGCGACTTATGAAATAAGGCGGGATCGGATGAAACGTTTGGGCGTGCTGGTCGCAATGCTGGTGCTGATCACCGGGTGTTCCGGAGCCAACGAACCGTTGGAACGGACCATGGATCTTCGGGCAAAGCTTTTGGCTGGGACAGGTTGTACCTTCCGCACCACGGTGACGGCGGACTATGGTGACCGGATCCACAGCTTTTCTATGGAATGTCAGGGGGATGGGGATGGTCAGATCACCTTTACGGTGACGGACCCGGACCCGATCCGCGACATCAGCGGAAGGGTGTCGGATCAGGGCGGTGCTTTGACCTTCGATGATCAGGCGGTGGCGTTCCCTATGCTGGCAGACGGGCAGATCGCACCGGTCTGCGCGCCATGGATCTTCCTCAAGACTCTTCGCAGTGGGTACGTCACGTCCTGCGGTATGACAGAGGAGATGATCCGTGTCGCGATCGACGACAGCTATCAGGAAGACGCTTTGCATTTGGAGATATGGCTCGACGCGGAGGGTCTACCGGTACGGAGTGAGATCCTGTATAAGGGACAGAGGATCCTGTCGCTGGATATCGAGGAATTTCAGATCTTGTAACATCTTACACTCGGGGACATAGTATGGAGCACGGTGTATATTTTTCCAACCTGTGTGGGAGAATAGGACTACTGCGTTACATATGGATCTTCCGGTAGCGCAGGGAATGTTTCTATCGGAGTGTGAGGACCATGGATACAACGGTCAAACGGGGCGATATCTTTTATGCGGATCTGTCCCCGGTGGTGGGCAGTGAGCAGGGAGGGACCCGGCCGGTGCTGATCGTCCAGAATGATACCGGCAACCGTCATTCACCCACGGTGATCGCCGCCGCGATCACCAGCCAGACAGGGAAGGCACGGCTCCCCACCCATATCAATATCGCTGGCGGTAGTGTGGGCCTTTCCAAGGATTCGGTGATCCTGCTGGAGCAGATCAGGACCATCGATAAACGCAGATTGCGGGAGCACATGGGGCATCTGGACGATGACCATATGCTTATGGTCAATGACGCGATCGCTGTCAGCTTCGGTCTGCATGATAACAGATAGAATGGAACGCCCCCATGGCACATAAGCTGTGCCATGGGGGTGCTGTCATGGAAGGGATCTATGATGTGATGCTTGCAGATGAGCCGGTGGGGACCGTGGAGGTCACGAAACAGGGGCTTTACTATCGCTTCGATTGCCGGTGCAGGCTCAGTGGGACAGTGATCTGCCGGATCTCGTTGGAGTGTGATGGGAAGCATGAGAGTCTCGGGGTCCTGGCTCCGTCCGGAGACCGCTTCTGTTTGTCGACGAAATTGCCGTTGAAGCGGTTCGGGAAAGGGGAGCCCAGGTTCACAGCTCTGCCGAAAAGGTGCGCGGTCCCGGAAGGTTTCACGCCGATCTACCCGGATGAGCCGTTCAGGTATCTGGCCAGATTGCAGGATGCGTTCATGGTGATACGGGAGGGGCAGGCTGGAGTATGCTTCCGCTGATCAAATGCTCGTTGTCCAGAATATCATAGTAAAAGCCTCTGTAAATGAAATTACGTTCAAGTTGTGATTCGAAGAGATCCTTTTGAAGGTCGGTCATTTTGGAACGGAAATAGTCCTGCAAGAGCAGTGCGTCAAAGTTGCTCCCGATGCTGGTGGTGCTGTTTGCGCTGATCATGGCATCGACGCAGTCGGATCTGGAGACAAGCTCCCTGAGGGCTGGGCTTTCTTTCAGCAAAGTGGGTAGATAGTCTCCGCCCTGATCGATATAGAAACGGAGTTCATGGCTGTCCACCAAAAGTCTGGCCAGCGTGTTCGAGGGGAGCTGGCTGAGATCTTCGGTTAGGAGGACAGTTTTTTGCACGGCACTGTTGGTATGTTGTGCGGTGATCTTCAGGACAGCTTCCGTGGATGCATAGGCGAAGATGAAAGCACCTGCTACCCGGTCGTTCTCATCCAAATAATAGAACGTCCTGGTCCAAAGATCTTCTTTTTCGTAGACCGAAGGGGTCGGGTCTTTCGGTGTGAGTTCGGCGATCACCAGCGGTTTCAGCTCTTTTGTGAACTGTGCGGTCTCGGGGAACTCGATACGTAGAGCCGCGCCGGCGGCGAAGTTGACGTATGGATAGAAGCCATCATCAGAGAGGATGCGCCAGCGTTCTGTTCCCTGGACCAGCCAAAGAGAAGGCGCATAGGTAGAATGGGTAGTCGGCAGGTCATATTCGAATCGGTAGTCATTGAGCAGATCGGTCCGGGCGATCAGAGGCTCCTCTGCGAATGGGATGACAGTTCGTTGACTGGACAGCTCCGTGATGCCGTTCCAGCTGATCCGTAGCTGGAGCCTGAAGGGGGAGCTTGCGTAGCCAGAGAGGAAACAGCCTGCGATGGTACCGTCTTCGATGTAATACCGGATGGTTTGAGTGGCAGGTTTCGTGGCGGTCAGGTCACTGCTGATGACGGTGATCTCCGGCTTGTTATTGGCGTCGAAGCGTCTTGTGGGGTCAAAGATGATCTGGAGATGATAATTGATGGGACTGGACACGTAAGCGTTATCGGGAAGGAATCCTTCAAGCTCCCAGCGTTTCTCACCACAGACCAGATACTGGCGCATGGAAGAGGAAAAAAGGGAAGGCGTATCCACGATATATTCCAGTGTCCCGGTGCGGTCGATGATATCTGATATCAAGGTGTTGCCTCGGTCATTATCTGCCACCACCTGACTGATGGTGGAGGAAGGAGGCTCCGGCGAGGGACTTTTTTGGAAATGGAGGGCCACTGGTATCAGCAGGAGGAGAGCCAGGACTGGGAGCAGGATCGGGACCGTTTTCTTAAGGACAGAGCCGATGGGGGGCTCCCCATCGGCTTTCGTTTCGGTTTCTTCTGCGCATCGGGGCACGGGGATATGCAGACCGCCGTTACAGGTGGTGTCAAGATCCAGGGATACGGGGCAGTGGTCCGAGCCCATGACCTCCGGATGGATGTCGGCGGCGTAGATCTGATCTTTCAGTCGGTCTGACACAAGGAAATAGTCTATCCGCCATCCGGCGTTGTTTTGCCGGGCATTGGACATGTAGCTCCACCAACTATAGGCCCCGGTCTTGTCTGGGTGCAGGTGGCGGAAGGTATCGGTGAAGCCGCTGTCCAGCAGGGAAGAGAAGGCACTTCGCTCTTCGTCGGAAAAACCGGCGTTGCCCCGATTGGAAGACGGATTTTTCAGGTCGATCTCCTTGTGAGCAACGTTCAGATCACCACAGATGACAACGGGCTTCCGGGTGTCCAGATCCTTGAGGTAGTTGCAGAAAGCTTTTTCCCATTTCAGCCGGTGTTCGATCCGGGCCAGGCCCCGCTGGGCGTTGGGGGTGTAGCAGGTGACGAGGTAGAATTCCGGATATTCCAGACAGATCACGCGGCCTTCGGTATCCAGTTCAGGGATGCCGATGCCGTAGGTGACGGACTGGGGCTTGTGTCTTGTAAAAATAGCGGTGCCGGAATAGCCCTTTTTTTCGGCGTAACACCAGTATTGATGATAGCCGGGAAGGTCCAGTTGGATCTGTCCTGCCTGGAGTTTGGTCTCCTGAAGGCAGAAGAAGTCAGCGTCCATGGACTGGAATGTATCCATGAAGCCCTTGTTCATACAGGCACGAAGGCCATTGACGTTCCATGAAATGAATCTCATGCTTGTTCTCCTTCCGGTCGATACGCGGGGAATCTGACGGTGAATCGGGTGCCCTGTCCAAAGGTGCTCTCCACATGGATGGATCCTTTGTTTCGGTCTACCATGGTCCTGACGATGGAAAGACCCAGTCCGATGCCGCCGGTAGCACGGCTCCGGGCTTTGTCTACCCGGTAGAAGCGTTCATAGATATGGTTTATGGCATCTTCCGGGATACCCGTGCCGCTGTCTTCCACGATCAGGATGCCATAGCCGCCCTCATGCTTGAGTCGCAGTTGCAGGACTCCGCCGGGGACGTTGTATTTGATGCCGTTTTCAGCCAGATTGAAGGCAATCTGGTACAGGTCATCCTCACGGACCAGGATCGGGACATCGTCCCTGAGGTCGGTGAAGATCGTGACATTGTTTGCTTCGGCGTGGATCGAAAGCATGGTGACTACCCGGGCGATGGTAGGCTCCATGAGGATGACCTCCTGGGGCTCGTTTTCCTGTGCTTCGCCCCGGGTCAGGGACAGCATCTTCTCGGACAAGCGGATCAGCCGTTCGGATTCATCTCCGATATCGCTGACGAATTCTCTTACGATCATGGGATCCAGATCCGCGTTTTGAAGGATGGAATCAGTCAGGAGCTTGATAGAAGCCAGAGGGGTCTTCAGCTCATGAGAAGCATCGGAGATGAACTGACGACGTTTTCGTTCGGAGGTCTCAAGTCGTTCGGTCAGCGCGTTGATCTCGTCGGCCAGATAGGTAAGCTCATCACTGCCACCGAGGGCGACACGATGAGAGTAGTCACCCTGCTTGAGGATCTCCATGGAACCCATGATGCTCCGGGTGCGGCGGGAGAAGGCGGTGGCGAAGATGTAGGTGAAAAGGATCACGACCAACTCCAGCACGACGGTGATCGAAAGGATCATCCGTTGCAAAGAAACGATCAACGCACCCTGTACCGGGTCGGTCTCCATGACATAGAGCGTTCCGGTGATCATGCCCTTGTGATACAGTGGGATCGCGATCTCGGAACGAGTCACGCGGTCACGGTAGGTCCAAAGGAACAGATCATTGCCGTTGAACGCCTTTTGGAGGTCATCAAGAAGCGGTGTGTCGTATCCGGTATCACCGTTTTGGAAGATCCGCTGACCGTTCTTGTCAAAGAGCACGATGAACAGTTCGTCATTGGCGCTGGAACTGCTGATGATCTGGTCTGCCTGATCGTGAGATAATACCTCCAGATCTTCCAACGTGTGTCCCAGCAGTTTGGCTCGTGCCGTCACCTCGGACCGTTTGCTTTGATAAAAGGAACGCTGGCAGGCGTTGGAGCAGTACAGATTCAAAAAGACTAGTGCTACGAAGGTGATGATGATGTATACCGTTCCATAACGGAATTGGGTATTTCCGTAATGCTTCGGATCATTATTTGCGGAAATAATAGCCAACGCCCCACTTCGTCATGATATATTGCGGTTTTGCTGGGTCCAATTCGAGCTTTTCACGCAGGCGGCGGATATGGACATCCAGCGTGCGGATGTCGCTCCGGTATTCATAGGCCCAGATGGAATCCAGCAGAGCTTCCCGGGAATAGACCCGGTTGGCGTTGCGCATGAGGAATTCGATCACATCGAACTCCTTGGCGGTGAGTTCTACCAGCTTGCCGGAATTATATGCATTGCGGGCATCCAGATCAAGACAGATATGACCGATCTCCAGTGTGTTGGTCTGCTTCTCTGAGGTGATCTTGGCCCGGCGGATCAGGGCCCGGATCCGGGCTTTCAGTTCCAGGATGTTGAATGGCTTGGTGATGTAATCATCGGCACCGCAGTCGAAACCGAGGAGCTTATCCATATCATCGGCTTTGGCGGTGAGGAGGATGATCGGCACATTGGAGGTCTCCCGGATCTTGGTACAGGCGGTGAGACCGTCCATTTCGGGCATCATGATATCAAGGATGATAAGGTCGATCTGTGGATCGTTCGCAAGCTCAACGGCTTCCAGACCGTTGGAACCGGTGACGACTTCGTAGCCGTCGTTCTGCAGATTGAAGCGGATGCCCTTGACCAACAGGGCTTCGTCATCAACTACGAGGATCTTCATGGGGCACCTCCTATGGTGATCAGGTCCAGGATGTCCTGGATCCGTTTTTCGCCGATGCCGCTGACGTTAGCCAGCTCACCGGGAGATGAGAAAGGACCGTTCTTTTCCCGGTAGTCTACGATCCGTTGGGCCAAGACCTCTCCGATGCCGGGAAGCTCACTGAGTTCATGGACAGTTGCGGAGTTCAGGTCGATCGGTCCGCCGGGAGCGGTGATGGACGAGTCGGTCCGGAGGGGATCTGTTGGAGCGGAGGACGGTAAGGCGGAGACGATCACCTCGCTGTGGGTCGTATCCCGTCCAAGCATGAAACCTACCGTGAACGTGACGAACAGTGATGTGATGATCACCAAAAGGATGCTGGCTTTTTTCATACGGTACATCCTCCCGGATTGACTACTGTGGGAAAAGCTGATATAATACATCTCTATTATACACGAGATCGCTCAGCCGGACAAGTCCGGCTGTGATATATTGGAGAGATTTTTATGGTTTTTTTGCGTAGGGTCCTGTTGACCGGCGTGATTTTCTCCCTCATCGCTTGTCTTTTGGTCCCTGTTCAGGCGGAGCCTGCGTCGGTCATGGAAGGTTGCGCTACGTTGGACGGGCAGGTATGTCTGACGCAGGAGCGCGTATTGGATACAGCGAAGGGCGTGATCCTGTATGACCGGGATACGGAAACACTGGTCTACTCCTGGGCCCCGGATCAGCGGCTCGATCCGTCGGGTATGAATAAGATCATGACCGCTTTGCTGGTGATCGAACAGTGTGGGCTCGATGAGGTCGTTACAGTGTCGTCTGGCGCTTTGTCATCGGTGGCGATCGGGTCTGTTTCCGTCGGCCTGAAGGTCGGGGAACAGTTGTCGGTCCGTGACCTGTTGTACTGTATGATGGTAGGTTCTGCCAATGATGCCGCCGCTGTCCTTGCCGAATACGTCGGAGGGAGCCAGGCCGGGTTCATCGGTATGATGGACAGGAAGCTGGAGGAGCTTGGATGCGCAGACACCCGGTTCCTCAATGCCAACGGTCTGTCGGCTGAGGGCCAGTACACCACGGCCCGTGATCTTGCCAAGATCACTCTGGCGGCATTGGAGGAGCCTTTCTTCACGGAACTGTTCGGCGCTGTGGAATACACGGTCCCGGCAACGGAAGCCTCTGAAGAACGGGTCCTTCTGACCACGAACTACATGATGAGTGACCGCTCTGTCCGAAACCATCTGGACAAGCGGATCACCGGTGGTAAGACCGGTGCGCTGACTACCACGGACCGAAGCCTGATCAGCACTGCTGAGAAGGACGGTGTCCGGTATCTTGCGGTGGTCATGAGCGCTCAGGGGAGTTTGACGGCCGGAGGCTCCGCTGTCAAGAGCTTCGGTAACTTCAATGAGACCAGAAAACTGCTCGATCATGGCTTCGGGAAGTATTCCGCCAGACAGTTGCTCCATCAGAATCAGGTGATGGACCAGTTCCCGGTGTCAGGTGGAGAGAATGATGTGGTCGGTCGTCCGGCACAGGATCTGGTAGTGACTCTTCCTTTGGATGCTTCCATGGAGGACGTTTCCTATCGTTGTGTGCTTCAGGACGGTGGTTTGTCAGCCCCCATCGGGAAGGATCAGCCGATCGGTACGGTCCAAATCTGGTATCGGGACATTTGTGTTGGCCAATGCGATATGGTAGCCATGTACGGTGTATCTGAGCCCGGGGTGGATAATATCTCTCTGGTCCCCACGGCGGAGGCTGCCGCCAGACGGACCTGGACGACCTGGCTCCTGATCGGTGGTATCGTGATCCTGGTGGTCCTGCTGGTCGCCATCGGTGTGCTTTTCAGTATGCGACAGGTCCGCATGGCGCAGGTCAGGAAGCGTCATCGCCTGATCAGTGGTGAAAAGACGGACAGGAGAAAATAAGATGGAAGAGCTGGAACGTTTAAGGCAGTCCTGTCTGGGTTGCACCCGGTGTGGATTGTGTCAGACCAGAAATCGCGTCGTATTCGGTGTGGGGCCGGCCCATGCGGATGTGATGTTCATCGGTGAAGGCCCCGGTGAACAGGAGGATCTCCAGGGGGAGCCCTTCGTGGGACCGGCAGGGAAGCTTCTGGATGATATGCTTTCGATCATCGATCTGAGCAGGGAAGTTTCCTATATCGCGAACATCGTCAAATGTCGCCCGCCCCGTAACCGGGATCCTCAGGAAGAGGAGCAGGAGGCCTGTATCGGATATCTCCGGGAGCAAGTCCGACTGGTCAGTCCCAAGATCATCGTCTGTCTTGGCAGGATCGCGGCGACCCGTGTGATCCGCCCTGATTTTCGGATCACCAGAGAGCACGGGACATGGACGAAGCGCGGTGATGTTTGGATCACTGCGACTTATCATCCTTCCGCGTTGTTGCGTGACCTGTCAAAGCGACCGGCCAGCTTCGACGATCTGCTGACGGTACGGAACAAGATGCGTGAGCTTGGTATGACAAAATGATAAAAGCGAGGCTTCGGCCTCGCTTTTGTCATTATTCCATCCGTTGGAGCATAGGGTCAGATGGGGGTATACTTCACGATCACGTTGCTGTTCTTGTCTGTCAGAGCGGAGACATCGGTGATACCGGTGCCGTAAACGCTGACTTCCACAAGGACGGGGCATTTGGTCAGGGGAGAGATGGAACTGATGGCGCTGTTATTGTCCATGTTCACATAGTTCAACGCGCTCAAACCTCGAAGTCCTTCCAGAGAGGAAAGGGAATTGTGGGAACCGTTGATGTTCACCAACGGCGAGGATGCAGAGAAGGCAGGCAACTCCGAAACCTCGTTGTGAGAGAAATTGAGAGTGGTCAGTACCGGCAGAGAGGCCAGCGTATCGATGTTCTGGAGCCGGTTGTTGGAAAGGTCCAGATCTGTCAGTACCGTGGCGCCGGCAAGGGCGGTGATTTCATTGATTTGATTGGAACCCACATGGAGCGTGCGCAGGCCGGGGAGCTGAGAAAGACCGTCCAGACCGGTCAGGGAATTCCGCTCCAGATCCAGCCACATAAGGCTGGTGCATCCGGACAGGGGGGCGGTGGAGCGGACGGTGTTGTAAGAAGCGTAAAGCTGGGAGAGCTTCCTAAGGTCACCGAGGGGAGTCAGATCGTCCACAACGTTGTGGCTCAGGTCCAGCCATTCCAGATCTGTCAGTTGCGACAGAGCGTCGATCTCGTGGATCGTGTTGTTTCGAAGGTCCAGATGGGACAGCTTTCCGCATTGGGCCAGAGGGTCGATCACTGCGACCGAACAGTCCCGAAGGGTCAGGGAGGTGAGGTCCGGCAGAGCGGCGATGGTGGAAAGGTCTTCGTAGGACACGGGGATGTTCTCGAGGGTCAACTCCTGCAGGTCTGCAAGACCACTGAGGGCCGACAGGCTCCCGAAACCTTCGTGATCACGGATCTCGAGACTGGTGAGGAAGGGCATCCAGCGAAGATCCTCAAGGGATCCGGCTTCGGCAGGGATGGTCAGTTTGGTGATGCTCCACAGCTCGCTGGACCACAGGACGTGGTCTTCGCCCACCTGAAGAAGTTCCCGGACCGCCTGATCGATGGCGGGATCTGCCAAAGATACTTCTTCGACCACACCGGCTACGGTGTATCCAAGGACCGTCAGGGGGCTGACCAGACCGTTTTGGCTCATGGTCAGGGCGCAGATCTTGGTCTCGCCTCCGGACAGAGAGATAGGACCGCTGTAAGGAGCGTCTTTGGTGGTGGGGTATCTGCCATCGGTGGTCACATAGACCGTGCCTTCGGGGGCGGTCAGCTCCACGTTCGTATATTTATTATAATACCCGGCGTCCGGGGTCGCCACAGGCGCGGCAGGACGGATGGTCTCCAGTTGCCGGACGATTTCGGGATCCGAAACGTTATCCAGCATGGTCACGGCATCCAGCAGCTTGTCCTGTTCTACATAGGTCCTGCACAGGGCCAGATACAGCTCTACGCTGCCACCGTCGGCGATGGCATTGGACAGAGTATACTCTGCTTTCGTGTAGTTGCCCACGGTTCGGTATTGCTCAGCCAGTTCGATGGCAATGGCCTCGTCATTTCCGGAACGCTGGTAGGCCATTTTATATAACCATGTGGCGAAGCTGTGGTCGCCCCGGTCCTCGGCCTGTCGAGCCTGAGAGACCAGCAGGTCCTTGGTCAGTTCCGGGTCGTATTTCAGAAGATACCAGCCGATGCTGGTAAGGATCACGGCGATCAGAAGGATCGGGGTGACGATCTTGATGAATCTTTTCATGTAGTTGCTCCGTTTCGGTTAGATCACATTTGATTATATCCCCCGGCATGGGGGATGTCAAGGATCATGGAGGTTTCCGATGTCACTGTTTTGGAAGCAAGTGCTGCAGTCGTTGGTGTTCGGGCTCGTACTACCGGGGATCTTGTTTTCTACGGTACGGAAGGTGCCGGAGGCACCGGTGGATCCTCCCACAGCACAGACTCAAATCTGGATCCCGGTGATCGGCGAGGACGGTCGGCTACGGGCCATGGAACTGGAGGACTATGTCTTCCGTGTGGTCCTCGGAGAGATGCCGGCCGGTTTCCATATGGAAGCGTTGAAGGCTCAGGCGGTGGCGGCACGGACTTATACATTATGGATGGTCCGGACAGGGGACCGGCATGGAGGGGCTGTATGTACGGACTTTTCCTGCTGTCAGGAATACCGGGAGCCGGAGGCCTATTTGGAGGCTGGAGGGAGTGGGGAAAGTGTGGAAAAGGTGCTGTCTGCCGTGGAGCAGACCAGAGGGCAGGTCTTATATTACGGCGAGGAGTTGATCATGGCGACGTATTTCGCCTGCGCGGGGGGACGGACAGAGGATGCGGCGGTCGTATGGGGGACGAACTATCCCTATTTGCAGTCAGTCTCCAGTCCGGAAACGACGGGATACGATGATGATGTGGTGGAGGTGCCCGTGGAAGATTTTTTGGGGGCGCTCGGATGCGCGCCGGAGGATCGTTTAGGTTCGGTGATCTATACAGAAGGGGGCGGTGTGGCTTCTGTATCTATCGGACAGCAGAAGTATACCGGCGTGGAGCTACGTTCGTTGTTTGGTCTACGGTCCACCGTGTTCCAACTGGATGTCACAGACGATAAGGTCCTCTTCCGGACCAAGGGATTCGGACATCGGGTAGGGCTCAGCCAATACGGTTCGGATGCGCTGGCACAGCAGGGACAGCGATACGATCAGATCCTTGCCCATTATTATCAAGGGACCACTCTGGGCGAAGTCAGAAATGATTGACAAAACAGGCGCCTTCGGTTAAAATATACCCATTATGCACCATGGAGGAGATCGAATTGCCTATCCAGATCCCCAATGACCTGCCTGCCGCCGGTACGTTGCAGCAGGAGAATATTTTCGTCATGACCCAGACCAGAGCGGTGACTCAGGATATCCGTCCTCTGGAGATCGTTTTGCTGAACTTGATGCCCACCAAAGTGGCCACGGAGACCCAGTTCTCCCGGCTTCTGGGGAATACGCCGTTGCAGGTGCGGCTGGAGCTCATGCATACTTCGTCCCATAAGGCCAAGAACGTGTCTGAGGAGCATCTGCTGAGTTTCTACAAGAGCTTCGATGAGCTGAAGGACCGGAAGTTCGATGGAATGGTGATCACCGGCGCGCCGGTGGAGCACATGGACTTTGAGGATGTAGACTACTGGCAGGAGCTGACCGAGATCATGGAGTGGAGCAAGACCCATGTCCACAGCACCATCCATATCTGCTGGGGCGCGCAGGCTGGTCTTTATTATCACTACGGTATCCAGAAGCGTCAGTTGCCGGAGAAGATGTTCGGTGTGTTCCCTCATCAGGCGGATTATAAGCGGTCCATCCTCATGCGTGGTTTCGATGACATCTTCTGGGTCCCCCATTCCCGTCACACTACGGTCCTCCGGGAGGATATCGAGAAGGTCCCCGGTCTGAAGATCCTCGCCTCCTCTGAGGAGGCCGGTGTCTATGCCGTGGCCAACAAAGAAGGCCGTCAGATCTTCATCACGGGACATTCCGAGTATGATCCTCTGACTCTGAAGGCGGAGTACGACCGGGACAAGGGTCTTGGACTGGATATCAAGGTCCCGAAGAATTATTTCCCCAATGATGACGATACCAAGGATCCTGTGGTCCGCTGGCGGAGCAGTGCGAACCTGTTGTTCTCCAACTGGCTGAACTATTTCGTGTATCAGACCACGCCCTATGATATCATGTCCATCGGAGAGTGAATCAAATGATACGAGGCGGAGCCTTTTGGCTCCGCCTCGTTTGCGCTATTATCGGAGGATGGCGTCCAGCTTCTCGGAGAGGGCCTTCAGCACCTTGGTGGTGACGCCTTCGGAGTCGGCGTCGGTCAGGGTACGGTCATCGGCTCTGAGCTCCAGAGAGAAGGCCAGACTCTTCTTGCCTTCGGGCACGCCGGTGCCACGGTAGATGTCGAAGAGCTTCACGCCACGCAGGAGCTTGCCTGCGGAGTCGGTGATCACGTCTTCCACCTGTGCCACGGTGACGGACTCGTCACAGATCAGGGACAGGTCACGGGTCACGCTGGGGTACTTGGGCAGGGGAGTGTAGGTCACATCGGGCAGGCGAAGATCGAACAGCTTGGTGAAGTTGATCTCGGCGCAGTAGACATCCACATCCATGCCGTAGTTCTGGGCCACCAGAGGATGGACCTGACCGATCACGCCCACATCCACGCCATCGATGGTCACCTTGGCACAACGGCCGGGGTGGTAGGAGGGGTGGTCAGAGACGGCGGTGTAGGAAGCCTTCTTGACCCGCAGGCCCTTGAAGATGGCTTCCAGCTGGCCCTTCAGGGTGAAGAAGGTGACGTTTTCACCGTAGGTGCCCAGCACCAGCATCTTGGGCTCTTCAGGCAGGACCTGACCCTCCTGAGGCAGATAGATCTTAGCCAGCTCGTAGAGCTTCACATTCTTGTTGTGGTAAGCGTTATTACGGGACAGGATGTCCAGCATGGAGGGCAGAGCGATGGTACGCATGATGGAGGTGTCCTCGCCCAGAGGGTTCTGGATCTTCATGGCATTACGCAGAGTGCAGTCGCCGGGCAGACGGATCTGGTCGAAGATCGTGGGGGAGACGAAGGAGTAGGTGATGATCTCGCTGTAGCCAAGGCTGCGGCAAAGCTTACCGGCCTCGTTCTCCAGGATCATGAAGGGGCTGTAGCCGCCCTGGGTGGAGTTCTTGAAGGCGGTGGTGGGGATCTCGTTGTAGCCGTACAGACGGCCCACTTCCTCGGCGATGTCCGCCATCAGGTTCAGATCGGGACGGAAGGAGGGGACATGGATGGTGCGGCCCTCCACGGGGATCTCCAGACGCTTCAGGTAGGAGACCATGTCTTCCTCGGAGATCTGGGTGCCCAGCAGGCGGTTGATCTTCTCAGGCTCCAGCTCGAGGGTCTTGGGAGCGGGGACATAGTTGATGATATCGATGATACCATCCATCACATCGCCGCACTCCAGCAGTTCCACCAGCTCACAGGCCCTCTGGACGGCAGGGACCGTCATCATGGGATCCAGATGCTTCTCGAACTTGCCGGAGGACTCGGTGCGCATGCCCAGAGCCAGTGCGGTCTGACGGATGGAGGTGCCGTCGAAGTTGGCGGACTCGAAGACGACGGTGGTGGTATCGTCCATGATCTCGGAGTTCTCGCCGCCCATGATACCGGCAAGGCCGATGGGACGATGCTCGTCAGCGATCACCAGCATGCCGGGAGTCAGGGTACGGACGTTGCCGTCCAGCGTGGTCAGGGTCTCGCCCTCGGTGGCCTCACGGACGATGATCTTACCGGAGGACACATAACGGTAGTCGAAGGCGTGCATG